>JAGBYS010000177.1 GCA_017628675.1 Tidjanibacter sp. | reverse complement strand
CCTTCAACTCCGTTGAGCACCGTTTTCCAATGCTCTCGCTCTCAAATACATACTCGCTCGAGGAACTGTCCGACTTTGTGGGCCGCATAGAGCGTGAGGAGGGCCCTACGGAGTTTGTCTGTGAGCTCAAGTTCGACGGCACGGCCATCTCCATAATCTACGAGAACGGCCGTCTGGCAAGGGCTGTGACGCGCGGCGACGGCACCCGAGGTGACGATGTAACCGCCAACATCCGCACCATCCGCTCCGTGCCCTTGGTGCTGCGAGGCGAGGATGTGCCCGCCTATGTGGAGATGCGTGGTGAGGTCATTATGCCCCACGCCTCCTTCCAGCGACTCAACGCCGAGCGTGAGGAGGCCGGCGAGGCCCCCTTTGCCAACCCTCGAAATGCTGCGGCCGGCACCATAAAGCTCCAAAACTCTGCCGAGGTGGCTCGTCGTAAGCTCGACTGCTTCCTCTACTATATGGTGGGCGACAATCTCCCCTGCGAGAACCATTGGGACAACCTCCAGGCGGCCCGCCGTTGGGGTGTGAAGATCTCCGACAGGATGGTCAAGTGCCACTCCTGGGCCGAGATTGAGGAGTTCATCACCCGCACCGACAAGGAGCGTGCCGAGCTCCCCTACGATACCGACGGTGCGGTCATCAAGGTCAACGACTACGCCACTCAGCGCCGCCTGGGCTCCACCGCCAAGGCCCCCCGCTGGGCTGTGGCCTATAAGTTCAAGGCCGAGCAGGCGCTCTCCAAGCTCCTCTCGGTAGACTTTCAGGTGGGCCGCACGGGTGCCATTACGCCCGTAGCCAACCTCTCGCCCGTGCAGTTGGCCGGCACGGTCGTAAAGCGCGCCTCGCTCCACAATGCCGACCAGATTGCGCTGCTGGATGTGCGCCTGGGCGATATGGTCTATGTCGAGAAGGGCGGCGAGATTATCCCTAAGATTACGGGCGTGGAGCTCTCCGAGAGGGGAGCAGAGTCTAGGCCCTTTGAGTATATCACCGCCTGTCCCGTGTGTGGCACCCCTCTGGTGAGGATCGAGGGCGAGGCCAAGCACTATTGCCCCAATGTGGAGGGGTGTGAGCCCCAGAGGGTTGGCCGCATCATCCACTTCATCTCGCGCAAGGCGATGAACATCGAGGGCATAGGCGACGAGACGGCCGAGTTGCTCTACCGCAGTGGGCTCATTGGTTCCGTGGCCGACCTCTACGAGTTGCGCCCACAGCAGATTGCCTCGCTGCCGAGGATGGGCCTGAAGAGTGCAGAGAACATTATGCGCCAGCTGGAGGCCTCCCGTGAGGTGCCCTTTGCTCGTGTGCTCTTTGCTCTGGGTATTCGCTTTGTGGGCGAGACGACGGCAAAATATTTGGCCCACCATTTCCGTTCTATGGATGCACTGATGGCGGCCACCAAGGAGCAACTCGCCGAGGCAGATGAGGTGGGCGAGAAGATTGCCGAGAGCATCCTTGCATTCTTCGCCGATGAGCGTAACCAGGGAATAATCAGAAGGTTGCGTGAGGTCGGGCTCTGCTTCGAGGAGCAGGAACGAGTCACCTATTCCAACCTGCTGGAGGGCAAGAACATCGTCATCTCGGG
>JAGBYS010000176.1 GCA_017628675.1 Tidjanibacter sp. | reverse complement strand
GATGCCTGCGGGTGTAGCCACAGACCTCTATGGACTGCCCGAGAAGTGGCAACGCAGGGCGCTGCGCTGGGGTGTGCTGTGGAGTGCGGAGCGAGTGGCGAGGGGTAGCCTCAGGGCGCTTGAAAGAGGTAGGATGCGCTATGTTCCGGGGACGGCTAATAGAGCTATGCTACCGCTTGTGCGCCACCTGCCGAAGTGTGTAATTTCATTTTTGCGCCGCCGAACGCTTGTTTTTCAAAAATAAACCTCTATCTTTGTGGCGTCTTTAAGTTCGGGGCGTAGCGCAGTCCGGTTAGCGCACCTGCTTTGGGAGCAGGGGGTCGAGTGTTCGAATCACTTCACCCCGACAGATGAAAAAAGCGAGGAGTCTGAACTCCTCGCTTTTTTTTATTTTCGTTTTCGGTCCTTAATCTACTCTCCTGATGGATTACTCCGTGTAGAAGCGGATAACTCGCTCGATGGCCCTCTGACATACGGGGCAGAACTGGGTGGCGGTGTTGTTGCGCATACGGCACACAACGGCGGGGCGGTAGGCACCCTTGGTCACATAGTTTGCGCCCTCGTAGAGGCCCACAGCGTAGCTCTCCTCGGCCTGGCGGGTGGGCTCGGTGGGAATGGCGGTACCCTCGGGCACCATATCGGCCCACTTGCTCTGGAAGTTGGCCAGATTGGTGATGTTCTGCTGCCAGGGCTCAATGTTGCCCACCAGAGGATTGGAGGCGATATCGGGGGTGTCGTAGAAGTACTCGTCTGCAAGGCCCGCAAAGCTGTGGCCGAACTCGTGCACCACAACGGGTGCGAAGTAGGGGTGGTGGGCTGTGGTGAGGGTGTAGGAGTTGTAGATACCTCCGCCACCATAGGTGTCCGTGTTGGCCAGAACGATGATGTGCTCATAGGGGAGTCCTGCCAGCAGGTCGGCCATACGGAAGATGGCGCTAGTGGTTAGGTAGCGGTCGGCATAGAAGGTGTCGAAGTGGCTGCCGATGGCGCTCTCCTTCCAGATGCCCTTGCGGGGAATGCTCACGCCGCTCTCGGGGCTCCAACTCTCCACGGCAATGAAGTTGAATCTCTCCCTCATTGAGCCAAAGGGCTCGTGGGAGAAGAGGGCCTCCACGGTAGCCTTTGCGTCGGCCATAAAGAGGTCGGCCTCCTGGGCTGTGTAGCCCTCGGCCACGATGGCCACATCGATCTTTTCGCCCTCACTCTTGCCGCTGTGAACGACGGTGTAAGGGGTGTGGGGCGCACGGTCGAAGTTGTGGATGAGAATATCCTTGGGGTCAATCCTCTGCACCATCTCGGCTGCAACGCTCTGGTCGGGGCTGTAGAGCACCACACGGAGAGTTGCGCTCTCCAGGGGCAGGGGAGCGAGCACCGTGAACTCATAGGCACGGTGGGCACTCTGCGCCTCATCCATTGCGAGCCACTCCTGGAAGAGCGACGAGAATGTTGTGCGATAGATGACCTGACCGGAGTGGTTGTCGGTGAGCGAGAGCTCGCCATCGCCCCTGAGGGGCACCTCCGAGAGGCTCTGACGGCGGCCACTCCAGCCCTCCCACGAGTGGAGTGCACGGAGGGTTACATCCTGATGGCTGTGGTCACCGGAAAAGATCAGGTCCACACGCAGGGTGCGATCGGTGAAATATTGGTCGAAGTTCTGCGCCCACAGGCCCGATACGGCGAGCAGTAGGCAAAGGAGTGTCACAAGCCTCTTCATATCAATTTTGAATTTAGTATTGTCACTTATGATGGTAGGGTTCGTTGTTAATAATGGTCAGTGCTCGATAGAGTTGCTCGGCGAAGATTGCACGCACGATTTGGTGCGAGAAGGTCATCTTGGAGAGCGAAATCTTGCCACTTGCCCTCTCGTAGACCTCCTGTGAGAATCCGTAGGGGCCGCCAATGACAAACACAAGGCGTTTGCAACCGCTGGCCATACGCTTCTGCAACCACTCGGCATACTCCTCGCTGGTGGGCTGCAGACCCTTCTCGTCGAGCAGCACAACATAGTCCGAGGGTTGGAGCAGACGCAGTATGCACTCGCCCTCGGCCCTCTTTTGTTGCGCCTCGCTCAGCGAGCGTGTGTTCTTCACATCGGGGATGACGCTTATGCCGAAGCGCAGGTAGAAGCCAATGCGGTTTTTGTACTCCTCCACCAGGCGGGCCACCTCCTTGGAATCGGTCTTGCCGACAACTATCAGCTCGATGTTCATTACTCTACGGGGCTGGGGAGCTCAAGGTCGCTGTTCCAGTCGCCGTTGCGGTAGATGATGGGGCGCTCTTGCTCCTGCTCCTTGAACCATTCGTAGCACTTGTACATATTGTAGCCACCGCCCGAGGCACCGCCGAGGCTCCAACCGATGATGCTCGGATGGTTCCTCACACGGAAGTAGCTGGCCTTGGCCCTCTCCAGGAACTCACCGAGCCACTTGGGGTTGTTGGCCAGAGTGCCTTTGCGCGAGAGGTCACCACCTTTGGGGTCGGTGTTGATGTTGGGCTGCTCGATGATGTACAGACCCAGCTCGTCGCACAGGTCATAGAACCAGTAGGGCTGAGGATAGTCGGGATAGAGGGTGTTGATACCCCTCTTTTTGAGGGCTTTAAGGTCGGTGGATGTCTGCTTCTGGGTGGAGGCCGAGTTGTAGTGTGCGGCCTTTATGTCCACGGGCTCGCCGTTGCGGTAGAGCGTACCGTCGGCATAGGTGGTCTCGCCAAAGCCCACATTGATGTTGAGGTACTCGAGGATGATGCCGCCTCGCTTCACATAGAGGGTCACATCGTAGAGCTTGGGACTCTCGGCGCTCCACAGACGCTCCATTGCACCGTAGATGTTGGTCGCAAAGGTGAGCGTGTCGAGCCCCGTGGTGCCAATCTCTATCTCCCTCACATCGTAGTACTTGAGCTCCTTCTCGGGGGAGTAGATGTCGTAGCCGACCGACACCTTCTCGCCCTTGCCTGCCGAGGCGCCCACCACTACCTGCATCTCCAACTCGCCGTGCTTGCGGCTCTGGTCGGGCTTGGCGCTCACGATGACATCGTGGATGCGGATGGGAGGCTGAGCGTAGAGGAATATCTGATCCACTGTGGGTTGGTCGGCAACCATCTCTGCGGGCCTCTCGTCACTCTGCTTGGGGTTCACAATCTCTATGCGGGTGATGCCGTCGCGGATGAAGCGCGAGATGTTGAACTCGCTGGGGGCACGGTTGTCGCGGCTCTCGCCCACAACTCTGCCACCAACCTTCACGAGTCGCTCCGAGGCTCCGCCCTCGATGTGGAGGAAGGTCTCCCTGTCGCGCCACAGCAGCGGGAACTCCACCTCGTAGATGCTAATCAGGTGGCCGGCCTCGCTGTAGCCCTGCATCTTGAGGTGTTTCGAGAGGTCTATGTAGTACCTCTCTGCCGCACGGTTGCCCTTCTCGGCCGCATTGCGGGTGGAGTAGGTGATAAATTCCGAACGACGGGCTGCTACCCCCTTGTAGGAGATTTCGTTGTTGCTCTGTGCCGAAAGGGTGAAGACGGCCAATAGGAGAGCAGAAAGTGTCGTGAGCCTCTTTTTCATTGCTTGTGACGGTTTATATATATGTGTGTAGTCTAATATTCGGGGTTGTTGTCGCTGCCCGAGAGGTGTCGGGGTGCGATGGTTTGTTGATTCTTTCGGGGTGGGGTATGTTGAGTTGGGAGTGGGGTCTTTATTAAAACCGAGCCTCCGAGAGTCTTGCCTCGGAGGCTGCGGTCCTAATGGTTATGTCTTGCCCTTTGCAGGGAAGATAGCCCTCTTTTTACTCCTCGATTTTCTCGAGTTTCACGGTGAAGTGACGGAGGATGGGAGCCTCCTCTACGATGCGGTAGCCGTGGGTAATTTTGTCAGCCCTCTGTTTGATGTTCTTCAGAGCGGCAGCGATTACAGCCATATGGTTGTCGGTGTAAACCCTACGAGCGATAGCCAGACGGGTGAGCTCGAGGTCGCTGTAGCGGTTCTCGCGGGTAACGGGGTCACGGTCTGCCAAGATCGAACCGATCTCGCAAGCACGGATACCTGCCTCCAGGTAGAGCTCAACAGCCAGAGTCTGAGCAGCGAACTCCTCCTTGGGTACATTGGGAAGCATCTTCTTGGCGTCTACGAAGATAGCGTGACCACCTGCGGGACGCTGGTAGGGTACGCCGTAGCGGTCGAGGAGCTTGCCGAGGTATGCAACCTGACGCATACGAGCGTCGAGCTGCTCAAACTCGGTGTTCTCGTCAAGACCTACTGCCAGAGCGTTCATATCGCGACCGGCCAAACCACCGTAGGTAACGAAGCCCTCGAAGGAGATGCAGAAGCGTTTTGCCAGGTCGAACTCCTCCTGGGTGCGCATAGCGCAGAAACCACCCATATTCACCATACCGTCTTTCTTAGCCGAGATGGTCATAAGGTCTGCATAGGAGTAGATCTCCTTAACGATCTGCTTGATGCTCTTGCTGCCGTAGCCGGGCTCGCGTTTCTTGATGAAGTATGCGTTCTCTGCAAAACGAGCCGAGTCGATCAGGAGTTTGATGCCATACTGGTGGCAGAGCTCCGAGGTCTCGCGGATGTTCTTCATCGAAACGGGCTGACCACCTGCGGTGTTGTTGGTGATGGTCAGAACGCAGAAGGGAATCTTCTCCTTGGGATATTTCTCAAATACGGCGCGGAGTTTCTCGATGTCGATCTCGCCCTTGAAGGGGATCTCCAGCTGAGTATCCTTAGCGGCGTCGATGGTGCAGTCGATAGCGGTTGCTTTGCGCGACTCGATGTGGCCTTTGGTGGTGTCGAAGTGCGAGTTACCGGGAACGATGTCACCCTCTTTTACCAGACCCGAGAAGAGTACATTCTCAGCAGCACGACCCTGGTGGGTGGGCAGGAAGTACTCAAAACCAAAGATGTTCTGGATGGTCTTCTTGAGGTTGAAGTAGGAGGTAGCACCTGCGTAGCTCTCATCGCCGGTCATCATTGCAGCCCACTGCTTGTCGCTCATCGAGCCGGTGCCCGAGTCGGTCAGAAGGTCAATGAATACCTGGTCTGCGGGGAGGTTGAAGAGGTTGTAGTGAGCCTCTTTGATCCATTTCTCGCGCTGACGGCGAGTCGAAGGTTTGATAGCCTCTACCGTCTTAATGCGGTAAGGTTCCGAATAAGGCAATTTCATAGTTCTTTTGTTTTTTGTTTGTTAAAGGTTTGAGTTATCTATCTCGTTAATTTTGTTTGTGTTGCTTTGTTGCTATTGGTCTTGTTTTGTGGCACGCCCAGCCTTGCCCTTGAAGAGCTGCAGGATGGAGATTATTATAAGTGCCGTAATCATTTTCTCTGGATCAAAACAATGTTTATTGACTCTTCCGTGCAAAGGCGGGCCAAAATAACCTACAAATGTAAGAACTTTTTGGAGAAAAATGGCAAAAATAATAGGTAAAAAAGGGGTGAAATGTGCTTTTTTGGGAAAAAGAGTGTATATTTGTGTCGTGAATTATCTTTGGCGCACTATGGGCTGATGTGGGCTCTTTCGGGGCGCTGTTGAGCGATTGTTCACGAGTGACAAGTTGATTTTAAAAAAATTTAAAAATATAAAAACAAATAAACAGAGTATGACAGTACGAATTATTGATTTGCTCCGTAGCGAGCCTCAGGGTCAGGATGTTGTAGTGAAGGGTTGGGTGCGCACCAAGCGCGGCAACAAAAATGTGGCTTTCATAGCCCTGAATGACGGCTCGACCATCAACAACATTCAGGTTGTTGTGGATATGGCCACTGCCGACGAGGCACTCCTCAAGGAGGTGACCACCGGTTCGTGCCTTGCAGTTAAGGGCGCGCTTGTGGAGTCGCAGGGCTCGGGTCAGCCCGTTGAGGTGCAGGCCAAGGAGATTGAAATTTACGGTAAGGCCGACGGCGACTACCCCTTGCAGAAGAAGGGCCACTCGATGGAGTTCCTCCGCGAGATTGCCTACCTTCGCCCCCGCACCAACACCTTTGGTGCCGTGTTCCGTATTCGCCACGCAATGGCCTACGCCATCCATAAGTTCTTCAACGACAAGGGTTTCTACTATTGGCACACTCCTCTGATTACCGCTTCGGATTGTGAGGGTGCAGGTGCTATGTTCAATGTGACCACCCTCGATCTGAACAATGTGCCCAAGGGCGAGGATGGCAAGGTGGACTACTCGCAGGACTTCTTCGCTCGTCAGACCGCACTGACCGTGTCGGGTCAGCTCGAGGGTGAGCTTGGTGCTCTCTCGCTGGGCCAGATCTACACCTTCGGTCCCACCTTCCGTGCCGAGAACTCCAACACTCCCCGCCACCTGGCAGAGTTCTGGATGATTGAGCCCGAGATGGCCTTCTACGACCTGGACGACAATATGGCTCTGGCCGAGGAGTTCATCAAGTACTGCGTTCAGTATGCTCTGGACAACTGTATGGACGACCTCACCTTCCTCAATAATATGTTCGACAAGGAGCTCATCGAGCGCCTCAAGGGTGTTGTTGCTTGCGACTTCGTAAGGCTCGACTACACCGAGGGTATCCGCATCCTGCAGGAGAGCGGCAAGAAGTTCGAGTTCCCCTGCTCGTGGGGCTGCGACCTGCAGAGCGAGCACGAGAGGTACCTCGTTGAGGAGTACTTCAAGAAGCCCGTCATCCTGATCAACTATCCCAAGGAGATCAAGTCCTTCTATATGAAGCAGAACGAGGACGGCAAGACGGTGCGTGCTATGGATGTTCTCTTCCCCAAGATTGGCGAGATCATCGGTGGTAGCGAGCGTGAGGCCGACTACGATAAACTCAACGCCATCATTGAGGAGCGCGGTATGAGCAAGGAGACACTCTGGTGGTACCTCGACACTCGTCGTTGGGGCTCGGCACCTCACAGCGGCTTTGGTCTTGGTTTCGAGCGCCTTCTGTTGTTCGTGACCGGTATGGCCAATATTCGCGATGTGATTCCTTTCCCTCGTACTCCTAAGAACGCCGAGTACTAATCGAGCGCATCTCGCACCGCAACTGCTGCGTTACGCTCGGGCTCGGATTGCTCATTTACGCCCTGTAAACTGCGCATCCTAGCCCTTCGCAAGCCTTGCATTTGCAGTACGATATGCACTCGCAATGATGAGTGGTGTGGCACAAAACTCCCTCCACGATATTCATTAACAAGCCGTGCAATCCTTGGAATCCCTGGAATCCCTGGGAAAAAGAGAATAAATCGTTAAGGGCTTTAAGGCCATTAAGGCCCTTAACGAATACTCGGACACTGAGTGTCCGCAACGCTAGTCATCAGACGGAAGGCGTTGGACCCAAAAAGACTTTAATAAATGAAGAGACCGCACACAATAAAGTGGTCTTTTTTCATATTAAAGTTATATAGATTATGAGTTCATTTAGCCAGAAACAGGTATTGGGCTTGAGCCAGAAGCTCTCGCCCCAACAGATTCAGATGATTAAACTCCTTGAGCTCCCAAGCTTGTCGCTCGAACAGCGCATCAAGCAGGAGATTGAGGAGAATCCCGTGTTGGAGGAGAGCCGCAAGGAGCAGGAGGAGGGCGAGGAGAGCAAGGATATCTCCGTGGAGGAGTACCTCAAGGAGGACGACACTCCCGCCTACAAGATGCGCACCAACAACTATTCGCGTGACGACCAGCAGCCCACGGTCTACATTTCGGGTGGTCGTTCGTTGCAGGAGTCGCTCGAGGAACAACTTGGATATCAAGATCTTTCGCCACGCGACAGGGCCATTGCCAAGTATCTGATTGGCAGCCTCGAGGACGACGGATACCTGCGTCGCGAACTACTCTCCATCTCGGACGACATAGCCTTCAGTGTGGGCCTTGACCTTAGTGTTGATGAGCTGGAACGAGTGCTGAGAGTGGTGCAGAGTCTGGAGCCTGCGGGCGTGGGTGCACGCAACCTTCAGGAGTGTCTGCTCCTGCAGATTGACTCGCGCGAGCCTCTGACCAAGAGCGGCGAGCTGGCACGCAGGATTCTCACGGACCACTTCGAGGAGTTTGCCAAGAAGCACTACGACCGTCTGTTGGTGAGGTTGGGCGTTACTCGTGAGGAGTTCCTGGAGGCCATTGAGGATATAAAACTCCTGTCGCCCAAGCCGGGCAATATGTACGAGGGGGCGCTGGACGATGCGGCTCCCTATGTGGTGCCCGACTTCATTCTGGATAGTAGTGATGGACAGATGGAGTTGCGCCTGAACTCCTACAACATCCCCGACCTGAAGATCAATCGCCGCTATATGGATATGATTCGCAGCTCCCTTTCGGGCGGCATCACGGGCGAGCAGGACAGGGAGGCGTTGCAGTTCGTCAAGAGCAAGATCGACTCGGCCAAGTGGTTCATCTCGGCCATCAAGCAGCGCCACGACACGCTCCTGGCCACAATGACCGAAATATTTGACTATCAGCGTGACTACTTCACCGATGGCGATGCCAAGAAGTTGCGCCCGATGATTCTCAAGGATATTGCCGACCGCACAGGCCTGGATGTCTCCACCATCTCGCGTGTGGTCAATAGTAAGTACATTCAGACCCACTTCGGTATCATTCCTCTCAAGGGGCTCTTCTCGGAGGCTATGCAGACCGACAGTGGCGAGGAGGTCTCCTCGCACGAGATTAAGCAGATACTCTCGGACTGCATCGAGGAGGAGGACAAGCGCCACCCCCTCACGGACGAGGCGTTGAGGAACATTCTCAACGAAAGGGGGTACCATATTGCTCGTCGTACGGTGGCCAAGTATCGCGAGGTGCTCAAGATTCCCGTAGCCCGACTGCGCCGTCAGCCCTAAAAAACCAAAAATGTTTATGACAGAGCAAGCTACTTCTACTCAAAAACCGCTTAGGGAGCGTCTTGTGGTGCTTTGTGCCAGGGCGTTGTCTTTGCTTTTCCACCCGCTTATGGTGGGTGTGTGGATGGCTCTGCTGGTGATGTATGGCTACGCTTCGGCGATGAAGTTCCCACACTCCATCAGGGAGTTTGTGATTGGCAGTATGCTCGCCATAACGGTGGCCGCACCTCTCCTGTTTCGCAAGCTCCTCTCCCTCTCCGAGAGGCTCGGTAGATTGAGGAACAGCGGCCGTATGTTTAGGTGTCTGACTCTGGTTTTCGATGCAATTTGCCTTGTGGGCTGCGGCTGGCTCTTTTCTGCCCTCCCGCTGTTGTTCCTGGTGCGCAAGATGCTCTACCTCTTGACCATAGCCACGCTTGTGGTGCTCGTTGTGGAGTTCTGGAGGCCCTTGTCACGCCATCTGGTTGCCTATGGTGTGGTGCTGGGCTATATGTGGGTGCTGCTCTTTGTGGGCAACATTTCGCTTCTCTATCCCTTTGTTGTGGCGCTAGTGGGGGGCGGTTTGCTCCTTTCTTCGCGCCTCTATCTCACCACCCAGAGGCCCTCGGTGCTCTACTTATCGTTGATTGTGGGTGTGCTCATCTCGCTCTTCGGTGCCTTCTTCGTCTAAGCGGCGCGGTGGTATTATATAAATAGGTATAACAAAAAACTCCCGACTCACTCTTCGTGGTCGGGAGTTTTGTTGCGTATAACCCAAAGTTGGTGGCTTACTCAGCAGCCTCGGGGGTTACGGGAGCCTCAGCATCGGGGGTGAGGGTGGGAACCTCCACCTGGTCGGGCATAGCGGGAGTTGCGGTAGCCTCGTTGAGGAGGTTGTCCAGCGCCTTGTCGCCGCTACCCTGCTGCGAGGGCATTGCCACGGTCGAGAGGATGCAGAGAACTACGATACCGATAGCCAGATACCAGCTTGCTTTCTCAAGGAAGTTGGCGGTCTGACGAACGCCCATCACCTGGTTGGATGCGCCGAAGTTGGCAGCCATACCGCTTTTGGGACTCTGAGCCAACACCGACAAGATGAGCAGGATGCTGGCAATGATGATCAAAATTACAAGGAATGTGTACATTGTCGTTATGTATTTAATTATTTTTTATTGTCTTCTTCCAGGCGCTGTTTTTTAAGGCCCTCAATAAGTTCGGCAAAATAAACACTTTTTTGTGAATCTTGCAAACTTAATTTTTGATATATCTCGATTGCGAGGTCAAAAAGGTGCTGTTTTGCATAAATTTCTGCCAACTCCTCGCTCAGGAACTCCTCCTCCATCTCGTTTTCGTCGTCGATGTTGTCCAGTGGCGAGTCCGTTGTCAGCTCGTCGATGACGATTTTGTGCTCCCCCTTTGTGAGGAAACTGTCGATGAGTCCGAGGGTGTCGCTACGCCTGAACTCCTCGGGCGAAAGTGGTTTGAGTGGTGGGGTGGCAGGAGCCAGACGGCTACGCTTGCCGGCAGCATAGATGACGCTACCGTCGGCAGCCTCGCCCCTCTCGTGGAGCGCCATCCTCACGGCTCCCCACCAGGGGTACTTGAGTGCCCACTCCTTGAGCTGCTTGCTCTCTTGTGGCCTCAGAAATATCTCTCCTTGGTTAATCATATCTGTTATAACTAATAACTTTCAACTCTTCCTCTACCAGTTTGCCACTGCGGCGTTGAAAATCTCCTGCACGAGTTGGTCCACAATCTCGGTGATGAGCGAGTCCTGGATGTCCTGCAGCAGCGATGTCGCGTCGTACTCGGCAAAGGCGCTGAAGGTCTTGTTGTAGTTGTTCTGGGGCTCGTAGATGTTGGTAAACTTAATCTTCACCGTGATTGTCAGACGGTTCATAGCGGCCGTCTCGGCCGAGGTTACCGCTGCGGGGGTGGAGGTGTAGTTGGTAATCTCGCCCTCGAATGCCAGATCGCCACCATTGTCCACCACCTGGAGACTGGTCTGTCGTGCAAACTTATCCTGCAGGGTCTGGGTGAGGGTCGAGCTGAGGGTGGGGGCCACCATCGGTGCGTTGTTGGGGAAGTAGGGCACGCTCACCGTCTTTGCATCCAAGGGGATGGAGGCTCCCGAGAAGGAGTACTTCACGGTGCAGCCGCTCTGCGAAAGGAGCAGTGCTATGGAGCCCAATAGGGCCACGAGGTGTGTTCTAAATCTCATCTATTCCGAGGTCTTTAATTTTTCTGTAGAGTGTTCTCTCGCTCATAAAGAGCTCCTGTGCGGCCTCCTTGCGCTTGCCGCCACTGCGACGCAGGGCCTTCACGATGGCCTCACGCATCATATCGTCCTTCGACAGGGGCCTTGCCGGCTCGTCGAATACCTCCTCGCCGATGGTCTCCTGGGGCTCCGACTGATAGCCGCCACTCTGCGAGGAGGGCAGATAGCCGGCCACGGGGGCCTCGTGTGAGGGGGTGCTGTAGGACTGAGGTGCCGAGCCGCCCATAACCTCCAGGAGCATACGCTTTACATCGTTGATGTCGCGCTTCATATCGAAGAGCACCTTGTAGAGCAGTTCTCTCTCGTCGGCGAAATCCTCCTTGGAGTGGTGGTCATTCATAATGATGGGGGTGGAACCTGCGCCCTCCATAGGTAGATATTTGCGCAATATGGGCTCCGAGATGACCCTTGCGG
>JAGBYS010000175.1 GCA_017628675.1 Tidjanibacter sp. | reverse complement strand
CCGTGGTCAACGTGTGCGATAATTGCGATGTTGCGTAGTTTCTGCATCTTGTTTCCTTTTATTTTGGTCGCAAAGGTAGTAAATTATCGAGGTTTTTGTACTACCTTTGTATAAAAATATAAGGTATAAAAGTAATGAACACCCTCTGCGAACTAAAATTTTCCTCCGAAAGAGCAACTCGTATAGTGGTAGGCTCGGTGGCCAAGGATCTTCGGGAGCTACTTCCCGAGGGCCGAGTTATCACCATTGTGGATGCCGAGGTGGACGCCCATCACAACCTCTCGGAGAGTCTTCCGGAGAGCATATTGATACCCGGTGGCGAGGAGAATAAAAATCTCGAGTTGGCCGAAATGCTGTGGAAAGAACTTGTTGATAGCAAGGCCGATAGGGATACTTTTCTGCTGGCTGTAGGTGGCGGTGTGGTTATGGATTTGGTGGGCTTTGTGGCCTCCACTTTTATGCGTGGCCTAAGGTTCGGATTTGTGCCCACGACGCTCCTTGGTCAGATTGATGCGGCCATTGGCGGTAAGTGTGCCGTGAATCTCGGGGGGTACAAGAATATGGTGGGGCTCTTTTCGCCTGCCGACTTTGTGCTTTGCGATGTGGGGCTGCTTTCGACCCTTCCCGACAGGGAGTTTCGCTCGGGCGTGGCGGAGATGATTAAGAGTGCCATTGTGGGCGATAGTGAGCTTTTCGAGTTGCTCGAAAATGGCGATTTGGCGACCCTGAAAAATGACCACGATCTACTTGGTCGTATGATGCAGATGAGTGTGAATGTCAAGTGCAAAGTAGTTGCCGCCGATCCCTATGAAAAGGGGCTACGCAGGGTGCTCAATCTGGGCCACACACTCGCTCACGCGGTAGAGAGTCTTACGACGGAATACACTCACGGTGAGGCGGTTGCCGTTGGTCTTGTTTGGGCCGCAAGGCTTGCTGCCGAGCGTGGGCTGCTTGCCTTGGAGGATGCCGAAAGGGTGGTGAGAGTGGTCGAAAAATATGGTCTTCCGACCTCGGTGCAGATAGCCCAGGAGGAGCTCCTGGAGGCTATGACGCACGATAAGAAATGCGACTCCGAAGGGGTGAAAATTGTGCTCCCCGAGGCGATCGGAAAATGTGGAATTTATAGGCTTTAGAGATAGGATTAAGGGCGCCCGAAGGTGCCCTTAATTGTGTCTTTAGTAGAGCGGCGAGATGGAGCCCCAATAGGAGGTTGTGGGCGAAAAGTCGGAGCCCACCGAGAGTGTCGCTCCACCCGTCTTGGAGTAGATATCCAGAGTGAAGGTGTAGTCGTTGGAGGTGTAGAGCCACGAGGAGAATGTCACTCGCCAGCCGTTGTCGGTCTGAACGGTCACAAAGTCCGTTAGAGAGGTGATGGCACTATTGACAAGAATTAGTCGGTAGGGTGGAGTAAAACCCTGATATATTGGCAGATGTACATCGGCCCAATCGCCGTAGAAGGAGAGCTCAATATTGGGGTTGGTGATCATATGACTGCTCCCTGCGGGCTCCACATTGAACATCGTGGGAGTGAATCGGAAGTTGTGTGTGAGGACGGTCGAGTCGATGAAGTGCTCGAAGGCCTCCTGGCGTGCCTTGCGCCTTGCGATGCGCTCTTGGTGCTTGGCATCGAGCTTGCGTTGGCGCACCCTCTCGGCGGCGGCTTCGATGTTGGCTTCAGTGGGTGGTGTGCTTGTTACGACAATGGGTACAACGATGGCCATAAGCGAGGCTGTGATGGCAAAAATGAGTAGAAATTTTTTCATATCCACAGAGGTTTTAGGTGTGACAAAAAATGTGAATTATTGCCCCTTGGGGTTGCAAAATTCTTGCCTAAGGGGCGTAGTTCGTGAAAAATAGTGTACCTTTGCGGAAACTTAATGAGCCGACCATAGGAGTGGTAGGCTGAGAGATGGCAAAACAATGAAGACGGTATTCAAGTTCAGTAGCTCCAAAATATCCCAAATCCCCGACCACGGCAAGCCCGAGTTTGCCTTCATCGGTCGCTCCAATGTGGGCAAATCGTCGCTTATCAATATGCTCTCGGAGAGCAAGTTGGCAAAGGTGTCGGCCACCCCGGGCAAGACAAAACTCATCAACCATTTCTTGGTCGACGAAAGGTGGTGGCTGGTGGATCTGCCCGGCTACGGCTACGCCCGCACATCACAGACCGTGCGTCAGGATTTTTCTACCCTCATTACCGACTATGTGACCAAGGCCAAAGGGCTTCACTTCCTCTTTGTGCTTGTCGATAGTCGCCACGAGCCAATGAAGATTGACCTCGATTTTATGCAGCTGCTCGGCCGTGAGGGTGTGCCCTTCGGTGTGGTCTTCACGAAGGTCGACAAGCAGAGCCAAAGGCTCACCAACAAGAATATCGAAACCTATCGCCAGACACTGCTGCAGTGGTGGGAGGAGCTCCCGCCGATGTTTGTCACCTCCTCCGAGAAACGCCTCGGCAGGGATGAGATCATCGCCTTTGTGGAGGGGTGTCTGCAGGAGGAAAAATAGCGCCTGCGGGGGGCGAGTGGGGTAGTGCTCGGCTCCCCAAAATGGCGGCGAAGGTGAAAATGTTTGGCAAATGTTGATAATTCGCTCAAGAAAAATTGCTAATTCGGCTTTCGGGCCTTATCTTTGTGGTCACGATAAACCCAAAATCTAAAATATAATGGCTATTCACAAACTGAAAATCTTTGCTTGCCGTGGCTCGGAGGCTGTGGCTGCGAGGATTGCCAAGAGCTACGGAGTGGAGCTTGGCGACCTGACTGTTAGTCAGTTTAGCGATGGCGAGTTTCAGCCCGCTTTTAACGAGAGTATTCGCGGTTGCACCGTATTTATCGTTCAATCGACTCCTCCTCCCGCAGAGAACCTGATGGAGCTTCTGCTCACCATCGACGCCGCCAAGAGGGCTTCGGCTCATATGGTTGTGGCTGTCATTCCCTACTTCGGTTGGGCTCGTCAGGACCGCAAGGATCGTCCCCGTGTGCCCATCGGTGCTAAGCTCGTTGCCAACCTGCTCACCTCGGCTGGTTGCGACCGCGTGATCACCATCGACCTCCACGCCGATCAGATTCAGGGCTTCTTCGACATCCCCGTAGACCACGTTTACGCATCGAAGGTATTTGTTCCCTACATCAAGAATATGAAGCTCGAGAACCTCTCGGTTGCTACTCCCGATATCGGTGGTGCCAAGCGTGCCAACAGCTACGCTTCCTACCTCGATGCTCCCCTGGTTATCTGCCACAAGCATCGCGAGAGGCCCAATGTTGTGGGCACTATGACCGCCATTGGCGAGGTTAAGGGTCGCGACATCATCATCTTCGACGATATGGTCGACACCGCAGGTACCCTTACCAAGGCTGCCGGTATGTTTATGGATATGGGCGCTGCAAGCGTGCGCGCGGTGATTACCCACCCCGTGCTCAGTGGTCCCGCCTATGAGCGCATCGCCGAGAGTCAGCTCACCGAGGTGATCGTCACCGACACCCTTCCCTTGCGTGCCGACAAGGACACCTCGAAGTTCACCGTTCTGAGCGTGGCCGATATGCTTGCCGATGTTATCGAGCGTGTGCATAACTATCGTGAGATTTCGTCGCAGTTTATTTTTGGGCCCAAACAGAAATAAAAAACGCATATAGCGAGCGACTGCTGTGTTATACTGCGATAAGCGGAGTTCCTCATGTGCGATAAGCAAACTGCGGACTCCGCTTTCTCGTATGCCTTGCATTCATCTCGCTCTCTGCATTTTTTGAAAAAAACACATATAGCGGGTGCTTTTTGCACCGCACTTCAGAGAGCGAGCTCCTCACCTACGATTAGTAGGCTGCGGGCTTGCTCCTTTGTTTGGCACAAAAATCCCTCCGCTCTCTGCGTCTTTTTTATTTCAAGGGTAAGGTCTTGCATTCATCCTGCCAGATTGGTTTTTATGGTGGGGCGGGGAAATTACTTGCTTATGGGAGCTATGCGAGTCTGAAGCCCTTAAAGTCACCAAACTTCCTAAACTTTCAACTTTCAACTTTCAACTCTCAACTTTTTTCCATATTTTTGTGTTATGGAAAGGATTGATTTGGTCTATCTGTGGGTCGATGGTAGTGACCCCGAGTGGTTGCAGCAAAAACAGCGAGCCCTGGCCGAGAGTGGCAGGGAGTATAGCGCACAGGCTGTGGCCAAAGGGCGTTTTGTTCAGTGCGACGAGCTGAAGTATTCGCTCCGCTCGGTAGAGAAGTATGCCCCCTGGGTTGACCGCATCTTCATCCTTACGGCCGACCAACGGCCAGAGTGGCTCAATATGGAGCACCCCAAAATCCGACTCATATCGCATTGCGATTTCATCCCCGCAGAGTATCTTCCCACCTTCAACTCGAGTGCCATTGAGATGTGCATCTCGGAGATTGAGGAGCTGGGCGAGAAGTTCATCTTGGCCAACGACGATATGTTCCTGCTGAGGCCTGTGGTTCCCTCTTTCTTCTATACCCCCGAGGGGCTCCCTGTGGCCCGAATGTCGCCGAGTGTTGTCAAGGGCTCGGACCTCTACTCCAATAAGGTACTGAGGGCACAAAGGCTTGTGGCAGAGAGGTATGGCCACTCGTGTGTGCGTATGCCCCACCACAATATGGATGCCTACCTCAAGGAGGATGTGAGGGCTTGTGAGGAGCAGTTCCGCCAGGAGGTGGAGGCCACTCGTTCCCACACCTTCCGCACCGAGGGCGAGTTCCATCGTAGTGCGTGGCTCTATGCGGCCCTTGCTACGGGTCGTGCCGAGGAGAGGGTAGTGGGCCACTATGGTGCCTCACGCAGTTGGTGGGAGGCGTGGAAGTGTCGCCTTGCGGGGCGTTACTGTATGGAGTCCAAGGTTGTGGGCATCCACCGAGGAGAGCTCGCCCGCAGGGTGAGGAAGTACAACCCCACGATTCTCTGTCTGAACGACACGGAGCACGCAACCGACTCCCAGCGTCAGCAGATGAAGGACCTGCTGGAGCGTCTGTTCCCCGAGAAGAGTAGTTTTGAGAAGTAGAGTAAAAACTAAAATATATATGGCAAAAGTTAAGAAGGCATATTTTTGCAAGGAGTGTGGCAATGAGTCGCCCAAGTGGTTTGGACAGTGCCCCGCGTGTGGTGCGTGGAACAGCTGCTCGGAGGAGGTCGTGGCTCGCAGTGTGCAGAGCGGAGGGCTTCGTCGCACCACGGAGAATCGCCCCCAGAGGGTGGCCGAGATTGCCGATGCAGACCATCAGCGCATTGCTCTCTCCAGCCCCGAGGTCAATAGGGTGCTTGGCGGTGGCCTCGTGAAGGGCTCGATGGTGTTGCTTGGCGGTGAGCCCGGCATCGGTAAGTCGACCCTGAGCCTCCAGATTGCTCTGGCAACCGAGGGCATTAAGACGCTCTATGTGAGTGGTGAAGAGTCGGCCTCGCAGATAAAGATGAGGGCCTCGCGCCTGGGGAGTGTCAGTGACGATTGCTATATATATCCCGAAACACTATTGGAAAACATTCTCTCCAGCGTGGAGGAGATGAAGCCCGACCTGGTGGTCATCGACTCCATACAGACCATCTACAGCGAGGCGATAGAGTCCTCGGCCGGTAGCGTGTCGCAGATTAGAGAGTGTGCAACCCGACTGTTGAAGATGGCAAAGGAGAGTGACACTTCGGTGCTGATTATCGGCCACATAACCAAGGATGGAGCCATTGCGGGTCCCAAGATTCTGGAACACATTGTGGATGTGGTGCTCTCGTTTGAGGGCGACAACAATAATGTCTACCGCCTGCTGCGCGGCATCAAAAACCGTTTTGGTGCCACCTTCGAGATTGGCATCTTCGAGATGAGGGAGGAGGGCCTAGTGGAGGTCGCTAACCCATCGGAAATTCTGCTCAGCCACCCCGAGGAGCAACTCAGCGGAGTGGGGGTGGGAGCCGCTGTGGATGGTATTCGCCCCTACCTTATCGAGGTGCAGGCTCTGGTGAGCAATGCCGCCTATGGTACCCCTCAGCGCTCGGCTACGGGCTACGATAGCCGCCGATTGAATATGCTCCTTGCTGTGCTGGAGAAGAGAGTGGGGATGAAGATGTTCCAAAAGGATGTCTTTCTGAACTTTGCAGGTGGTTTCAAGGTGCAGGATACGGGCCTCGACTTGGCCATCGTGGGAGCAGTCATCTCCTCCTACTTCGATAGGGCCATAGGCGAGGGTGTGTGTATGGCCGGAGAGATTGGCCTCTCGGGTGAGGTTCGCCCCGCACCCCGCACCGAACAGCGCATTGCCGAGGCGGCTCGCCACGGTTTCAGGAAGGTTATAGTCAGCGGCTACCTAGCAGGACGCGGAATGAAACTCCCCGAGGGGGTGGAGGTGGTCTACATCAATACGGTCACCGAACTGCCCAAGGCGATGTTCTAAAAAGTATTCGGCTCCATAACATAGTTATGGGGGCGGGAAAAAATGTTGAAATTTTGTTCACTAAATAGTTGTGAAAGATTTTTAGATTTACATATATTTGCGGTGCCGAAGGGCAGCAATATATGAAACAGATGATGGAAATAGTTGAAGTGATTGTACTACAATGCTTTGGGCGTTGTGACCGTTGTGATTGCGCATCGGAATCAGTCACCGATTTTCTACCCATAGGGAGGAGTGTTCGATAACCGAACGCCCCTTCTTTTTGTTTTATGTACTGAAAAGAGGAAAAATAAACCAAACAAATAACATTTTAACAAACAATTATTCATCAATTTTTTATTTCACAAACTAAAAACACAAAAAGTATGAAGAGATTCTACACATTGGTTTTGTCGTTGTTTGTTGCCTTTGGTGCGATGGCCCAGGTGACAACTTCGAGTATGAGTGGTTTGGTGAATGACGATAGCGGCGAGGTGCTCATCGGTGCCACCGTTATTGCTGTTCACACTCCCTCTGGTACGGAGTACGCTGTTACTACCAACACCAGTGGTCGTTTCAACATCAATGGTATGCGTACCGGTGGTCCTTACACCATCGAGGTATCGTACATTGGTATGACCACCAAACAGTACTCGGACATCTACCTCAAACTCGGTGAGCCCTTTGAGCTTCACGCAGAGCTTATTGCAGGTACCGAGATCGACGCTATTTCGATTGTGGCAGAGAACACCTTTGCAGTGAGCAAGACCGGTGCAGCCGACAACTTCTCGCTCGAGGTTGTTGAGCAGATGCCTACCATCAACCGTAGCGTTTATGACATCGTGAAACTGACTCCCCAGGCTTCGGTTAACAAGAATGGTGGTATGTCGTTCGCAGGTTCGAACAACCGTTACAACTCGTTCCAGATCGACGGTGCTGTTGCTAACGATACCTTTGGTCTTTCGTCCGACGGTACCAATGGCGCACAGGCTGGTGGTAACCCCGTATCGCTCGATGCTATCGAGGAGATTCAGGTTGTAGTTGCCCCCTTCGATGTTCGTCAGTCGGGCTTTACCGGTGGTGCTATCAACGCCATCACCAAGTCGGGTACCAACACCATCAAAGGTAGCTTCTCGACCTACTACAACAACCAGGAACTCATCGGTAAGAGCAACACCACCTACCTGGAGAAGGTTGGTAAGACCGAGCGTCTGAAATATGACACCCAGTACCAGCAGACCTACTCGTTCACCGTTGGTGGCCCAATCATCAAGAACAAACTCTTCTTGTTCGTGGCTGGTGAGTACTTCGGCAAGTCGTACCCCAATGTTTATAGCCCCGAGAACGGCTCGTACCTCGATCCCGAGAAGCAGAAACTCAACAAGCCCGTTACCGTTGGTGACCAGACCTATGAGTACCTGACTCCTGAGCTGGCAGAGGCTATGCTTCAGCACTACCAGCAGACCTACGGTGCAAACATCGAGGGCTTCAACGAGAGCTACGATCCCCACCAGATCAACAGCCGTTCGCTCAACGCTCTGGCTCGTCTGGACTGGAACATCAACAACAACAATAAACTGATGTTCCGTTACCAGTTCGCTGACTCCTACTCGGATAAGTACAGCTCGGGCTTCAGCACCTACTACTTCAACAACTCGTCCTACAAGATGAAGAACCGCACCAACACCTTCGTACTCGAGCTCAA
Organism: Tidjanibacter sp.; assembly: GCA_017628675.1. GTDB lineage: Bacteria > Bacteroidota > Bacteroidia > Bacteroidales > Rikenellaceae > Tidjanibacter. The sequence continues at coordinate 2,546 of JAGBYS010000175.1, read as the reverse complement.
CTCGCGTATCTCGGACAACATCTCGAACGAGTTCCGTGCTACCAGCGTATTCGTACGCGACAAGCGTGACATCCCCTACAAGGGCGCAAATATGTACATCCAGGATAAGATTACCGTAAACCTCGGTACTGAGTACTCGTCGGGTGCAAACGGTATGAACTCCGACAACTACACCATCTCGGACAACTTGTCGATCTTCCTTGGCGACCACAACATCACCATCGGTACCCACAATGAGATCTTCAAGTTCTCGAACATCTTCCTGCAGTACGCTTACGGTGGTTACACCTTCAAGTCGGTTGCTGACTTCTTCGACAACAACCCCTCGCAGTTCAACTACAAGTATGCCGATCCCGAGCTCACCGGTGGTGAGAGCGTATGGGCAGCTACCACTTGGGCTGCACAGTTCGGTCTTTATGTTCAGGATGAGTGGAAGCCCAACAGCGACTTCACCCTGACCTATGGTGTTCGTGCCGACCTTCCTATGCTTCTGAACGCTCCCACCGTTAACCCTGATTTCAACGAGAGCAAATATGCTACCGAGAACAACGAGTTCGTAGGTACCACTCCTAAGGCTCAGGTTCTCTGGTCGCCCCGTGTAGGTTTCCGCTACTGGGCAGATGACGATCACACCCTGCTCCTCCGTGGTGGTGCTGGTCTGTTCACCGGTCGTGTACCCTTCGTTTGGATCTCGAATGCCTACAACAACACCGGTATGGAGTCCAAGTCGATTACCATCAACAATCCTCTCACCGCAGTTGGCGAGGGCTTCCAGTTCACCAGCAATCCTTATGATATGGTTGCCAACGGCACCATCCAGGCAGGTGACTCGGGTGCTACCATCAACACTCTGAACGAGAACTTCAAGTATCCCCAGGTATTCCGTGTGAACCTCGGTTTGGATAAGGAGTTCGAGGGTGGTTGGAAATTCACCGTTGACGCTCTCTTCTCGAAGACCCTCAACAACGTATTCTTCAAGAACCTTGCAATCACCAGCAACAACAAAGTATACGCTGTAGGTCCCAATGTAGAGGCAAGCGCTCCCTACTACACCATCGATAGCGGTAAGTACTACGCAATCGTTGCTCTTGACAACACCAACAAGGGTTACACCTACTCGATCAGCGGTAAGGTTGAGAAATCGTTCGACTTCGGTCTGAACCTGATGGCTGCTTACACCTATGGTCACTCCTACTCGCTCAACGACGGTACCTCGTCGGTAGCTTACTCCAACTGGAAGTACAACTACTCGATCGATACCAACTCGCCCGACGAGCTCAGCTACTCGCTCTTCGATCGTCCTCACAAATTCAACGCTATGGTTAGCTACAACACCCCCTACTACGCAGGTGGTCGTATGAAGACTTCGGTTGCTCTTACCTATGAGATGCAGAGCGGTCAGCGCTACTGCTACACTATGGCAGAGGATGCCGACTTCAACGGTGATGGCCAGAAGGGTAACTCGCTTATGTACATCCCCACCGCCGAGGAGGTTGGTATGATGAACTGGGCAGACGGTGCTACCAGCGCTGTTGCATTTGAGAAATACATCCGTGGTGACAAGTACCTCTCGAGCCACCGTGGCGAGTGGAGCAGCCGCTATGCAGGCATCCAGCCCTTCGACCACCAGCTCGATCTGCACGTTGCACAGGACTTCATCTACGACAAGGCTGCAGGCCGCAAAGTTCAGGTAACCTTCGATGTTCTGAACTTCGCTAACCTTCTGAATCCTGCTTGGGGTGCTTATTACAGCGGTACCTACAACTTGCAGGTTCTCCGCGTTACCAATATGTCGGGCGACGCAGAGGGCAATATGACCCCCACCTACAAGTTCAACAACCCCAGCTTCACTCCCAGCGACTTCTCGTCGCGTTGGAGGTGCCAGCTTGGTCTGCGTGTAACCTTCTAATCTCCCGTTTGTAGAGAGATAGGAAAGAAACTGATTTTCGAGGCGGCTGTGGCCCTCGGTGGTCACAGCACCGCCCCGAAAAAAAGAGTTGAAAAACAACAAAATACAGAACAAAGAATATGAAAAAGATTTTTTCGATTTTTGGTGCCCTTCTGGCTGGTGCAATGATGTTCTCGTGCTCCAACCTGTATGATGAGGCTATTACCTTTGGTACCGAGATTACGACAAACGTTGAGTCTTTGGCTCAGTTTGCCGCAGAGAATGCAGAGGCACAGACCGTGGAGGTAACCTCCAATGGCGAGTGGATTGCTGTAGCTCCCGCTTGGTTGGAGATTTCGCCCCGTTCGGGTGGCGCAGGTACTACCACCGTAAGCGTTAAAGCTCTTGATAACTACGAGATGGTCGCTGGTGAGAATGGTGAGATTACTTCGGAGCTTGGTCCCAAGCGTTCGGCTACCATTCAGTTTGCCGGCGAGCAGGATTATGAGCAGGTTGCTGTCGATGCCGATGGTGACGGCGAGCAGGATGTGGATAAGGATGGTAAACCCGTGTGGGATTACCTCGATGCCATCTGTGAGGTTGCTATCACCCAGGACGGTGACCCCAACAAGTGGGATCCCGCAGTTCCCCGCCCTGT
>JAGBYS010000174.1 GCA_017628675.1 Tidjanibacter sp. | reverse complement strand
CAAGAGGTCACGAGTTCGACTCTCGTATTCTCCACAAAGACAAGACCGACACTTTTAGGGTGTCGTTCTTGTCTTTTATGGGTAGTAGTGGGGCGAACTCGTGACCTCTGAAGCCCTCCTTCTCAAAGGAGGGTTTGGGAGGATTGTCTATATGACCCGTAGGGTGCGCGAGCACCCCGAGTTCGACTCTCGTATTCTCCACAAAAAGCAGGCAGCCGAAATGGCTGCCTTTTTTTGTGGAGAATGGTGCCACATTCCCCCTAAATCCCCCTTTGCGAAAGGGGGACTTGGTCGGGAGCAAGCTCCCGATAATTCGGGATTTAGACAAACCCGCAACCTCTGCAAAATCCACATCCTTTATAGGCAGACTTCTGGTCTGCCTTTTTTCGTGGAGAACACCTTTCAACGGTCGATGTAGAGGATGCCGTCGAGGTGGTCGATTTCGTGCTGGAAGATGACGGCCGTGAAGCCCTCCACCCTCTCCTCGCGAAGTTCGAAGGTCACCGCGTCGCAGTAGCGGAGGGTTATCTCCGTGGCTCGGGACACATCCTCTCTGCGGTCGGGCACCGACAGACACCCCTCGGGGCCGAGGACAACACGCTCTCCACGGGCCACAATCTCGGGATTCACATAGACCTCAAAGGGGGTCCCCTCTTTGTCGAAGCGTTGCACCACAACCACCCTGCGGAGCACGCCAACCTGTGGGGCCGCAATGCCCACACCCTCATTCTCGGGGTCGCCAACCGTCTCGACCATCGAGGCCACAAGGCGTCCAAACTCGGGTGCCTTTATATGCCTTTGTGTCAGCGGTTTGGAGGGTGTGCGCAACAACAGCGAGTCTGCCTCGTTGGCGATAGTTACAACCCTCATTCGAGAGTAGTCGGCCTCATTTATAAGTACCCTTTCGCCCTCGCTCCACGCCGACGAGCAGCCCACCCAGATGGGGATGGCAATCAGCAGTGCGAAGTATTTTTTCACGGTTTTTATCATAGTAGTGCATCTTTTCTTTGGCACAAAGTTATGAACTTTTTTGGCCAAAACACCCACCCTCTGCCCCTGGCAGTGCAAAAAAGTGAGGCGGAGTTTTCAAGTTTCAAGATTGAGGCGTATCTTTGCGGTATGGAGTCACTTTTAGGAAAGAACATCGAAGAACTCAAGGCAGTTGCACAGAGCGTGGGGCTGCCCAAGTTTGCCGCCACACAGCTGGCCGAGTGGATATACAAGAAGGGGGCAACCTCTTTTGAGCAGATGACCAACATCTCGCTGGCGGGTCGCAAAGCCCTCTCAGAGCACTACTCGCTGGGGTTGAGTGCCCCCGTGAGTGTGTCGGAGAGCTCGGACGGCACCAAGAAGTACATCTTCGTGGTGGCGGGCGGACAGCGCATCGAGAGCGCCTTCATTCCCGATGGTGACCGTGCAACTCTCTGTATCTCTTCCCAAGCGGGGTGCAAAATGGGGTGCAAGTTCTGCTTCACGGGCCGAGGAGGCTACCACGGCGACCTCTCAGTGGCCGAGATTCTCAACCAGATATGCTCGCTGCCCGAGAGGGAGCGCATCACCAATGTGGTGCTGATGGGTATGGGCGAGCCCCTCGATAACCCCGACAATGTTCTGCGTGCACTGGAGGTTATGACCTCGGCGTGGGGCTTCGGGTGGAGTCCAACGAGGGTGACACTCTCCACCGTGGGCGTCATCCCCAACCTCAGGCGCTTTATGGAGGAGTCGCAGGTGCACCTTGCCGTGTCGCTCCACAACCCCTTTAGTGAGCAGCGCAAGGAGATTATGCCCGTCGAAAAAGCATTTCCCATACGCGATGTGGTTGCTCTCCTGAAGCAATATGATTTCTCCCATCAGCGCCGCGTGAGCTTCGAGTACATCGTGCTGAAGGGGATGAACGATTCGCCCGAGCACATCAAGGAGCTCTGCCGACTGCTCGACGGACTCAAGTGTCGCATAAACCTCATCCGCTTCCACGCCATCCCCGACTCGCCCTATGTGAGCCCCGACGGGGAGAAGATGATTCGCTTCCGCGACACCCTCACCAAGAAGGGCATTATGACAACCATCCGAGCCTCCAGGGGCGAGGATATCAAGGCGGCGTGTGGTCTGCTCTCGGGCGAGGCCGGTCGCAAATAACAACCAACAACAATGGCAGCTAATCTAACAAAACTTGCGGGCCAAGTGGCCATCTACGGCATAAGCAGCGTCGTGGCACGACTGCTCAACTACCTCTTGGTGCCCTACTACACCCGCTTTATGACCCCCGCCGAGTATGGCATCATCACGGACATCTACGCCCTGATTCCCTTTGCTCTGGTGGTCCTCACGATGGGTATGGAGAGCGGCTACTTCCGCTTTGCGGCCAAGGCCGAGGGCGAGGATGAGCGCCGCAGGGTCTATGCCACAACCTGGGGTGCGGTACTTATGGCGGCCACGCTGTTTTTGGGCGCAGTGCTCCTCTTTGAGGAGGGGCTCTCCTCGGCTATGGGCTATGCGGGGAGCGACTATGTTTGGATTATGGGCCTTATTATCTTCTTCGATGTGGCGGGCGCCATCCCCTTCGCACGCCTCAGACAGGAGGGCCGAGCACTACGATTTGTGACCATCCGCCTACTATCCGTAATCATCAACATAGGACTCTGCATCTGGTTCTACTCGGCTCAGCCCGAAATGTTTAGGTTCTTCGCCGAGCCCTCCGACCCGGGTTACGCCTTTGTTGCAAACCTCATAGCGAGCACCCTCACTTTCATTTTGTTACTCCTCTCGTGCCGAGGCACCCTGCCACGCATCGAGCCCAAACGACTCAAGACCATCTTCCTCTACTCGTTGCCGCTGCTTCTGAGTGGCATTGCAGGCACGGCCAACGAGTTCATAGACCGCCAAATGATCAAGTTCCTGATGCCCGCCGAGGAGAGTCTGGCGGCACTGGGCGTCTATGGCGCGGTGGTGAAGATTGGCGTGGTGATGCTGCTCTTCACGCAGATGTACCGAATGGCCGCCGAGCCCTTCTTCCTGGCCGAATTTAAGAAGGATGAGTTCAAGAACTCCAATGCCGAAGTGATGAAGTACTTTGTGATAGTGAGCCTTGCTATCTTCCTCTTTATCACGCTCTTTAGTGACCTCTTTGCACTCATCGTAGGCCCCGATTTCAGGGAGGGTATGTACATCCTGCCGATGGTCTTGGTGAGCAACGCTCTGAGTGGCGTGGTGCTCAACCTCTCCTTCTGGTACAAGCAGACGGGGGCGACCAAATATGCCATCTGGATTACGGGCACCGGACTTGTTTTCACCATCGTTTTCAACATCCTGCTCGTGCCCGTGCTTGGCTATGCCGGTGCGGCCTTGGCGAGGGTTATATGTGAGCTGGCGATGGTCGTGCTGAGCTACCGCCTGGGTCAGAAACACTACCCCATTCCTTACAATCTGAAAGCCATCTTCACCTATGTGGCTGTGGCGGCCGTCTTGTGGGGCCTATCACTCCTTACCACACAACTTGCACCTGCTCTTAAATACCTCTGCAACAGCGCAATGCTGATACTCTTCTTTGTATACGCAGTGCGCCGCGAGAGGATAAACATCGGAGGCCTTGTGCGCTCCGTTTTGCGACTAAAATAGTACAACAAAAAACCTATAACTATGAAAGTGAAAGTTATCAACCGCTCCCACCACGACCTGCCCCGCTACGAAACAGCGCTGTCGGCGGGTATGGATGTCAGGGCCAACCTCGATGAGCCCATCGTACTCAAACCTCTGGCCCGCGCACTCATCCCCACAGGACTGTTTGTGGAGCTGCCCGCAGGCTACGAGATGCAGGTAAGGCCTCGCAGTGGTCTGGCCGCAAAATATGGCCTCACGGTGCTGAACGCCCCTGGCACTATCGATGCCGACTACCGTGGCGAGGTGAAGGTCATCCTGGCCAACCTCTCCTCCGAGGAGTTCACCATCAACGACGGCGAGCGCATAGCCCAACTCGTTGTGGCTCAGCACGCACAAGTGGAGTGGGAGGCCGCCGAGGAGCTCTCCGACACCTCGCGTGGCGCAGGCGGCTTCGGCAGCACGGGCAAATAACACCTCCCACTCGGGAGGGCGAAATCAGGGCGCGGGAGCTTCGGTTCTCGCGCCCGTTTTTATGCCTCGGTGGAAAAAACATAGTTTTTTCGGAAAAAAACCTTATCTTTGTTGTTTGCATATCAACCATTAAAGTGCCAGAAGATGAAGTTTAGCCAAGTGATAGGTCACAAAGAACTGCTCGACACCCTGCGTCGCAACATCGACACGGGTCGTGTTAGCCACGCACAACTCATTGTGGGTGAGTGTGGTTGGGGCACCCTTCAGGTGGCTTTGGCCTACATCCAATACCTCCACTGCCCCCATCGCGAGGGCGGCGAGCCCTGCGGCAAATGCCCCTCGTGTGTGCAGATTGAGAACCTCGCACACCCCGATATGCACTTCACCTTCCCCATCGTGAACCCCACGAAGAATCCCACCAGCGACTCCTTCATTGGCGAGTGGAGGGAGTTTGTGAAGGCCCACGATGCGATCTTCGACCAGAAGGAGTGGTATGAGGCCATCGAGGCGGGCAACTCACAGGGCATCATCCCCAAGAAGGAGGCCGACTCCATCATCCGCAAACTCTCCTTCAAGGCCTTCGAGGGCGAGTTCAAGAGTGTCATCATCTGGATGCCCGAGAATATGAACCGCGAGGCGGCCAACACCCTGCTGAAGATTCTCGAGGAGCCCTGGGATAAGACCCTCTTTATGCTCATCACCGAGCATCCCGAGCAACTTCTGGACACCATCATCTCGCGCACACAGCCCATAAATGTGGGGCGCATTGAGCCCGAAGCCCTGGCCGCCTATGCCGTTGAGAGGCTCGGAGCCACCCCCGAGAGTGCCGCCGCAGCCGCACGCATAGCCGACGGCTCCATCATCGCCCTTAGGCGAGTGCTGGCCACCGAGGGTGCCGCCCAGACCGACAACTTCGAGCTCTTCACGAGGCTTATGCGTCTGTCGTTCAGCAACCGCCACCTGGAGCTCTTCGACTGGGCCGACCAGCTGGCCTCGGCAGGGCGTGAGGCGCAGAAAAACTTCTTCGAGTATGCCCTGGGGCTCATCCGTGAGAGCTATATGCTCACCGCCGGCCTCGACAACCTGAGCCACCTCTGGGGCCAGGAGAGGGAGTTCTGCCTCAAGTTTGCACCCTATGTTGCCAACCACAATGTGGAGGCTCTGGTGGCCGAGATGGAGCGCGCGCTGAGGGACCTTGTGCAGAACGGCAACCCACGAATGGTGCTCACCCACTTTGCGCTGGCAACAAGCAAACTAATCGCAATGAGGGGATAACAAAAAGACGAAAACAAACCTAAAACCACAAATAAATAACACAACAAAAGATATGGCAAAAGCGATTATTATAACAGGAGGAAATGTAGGCGATGTGAAGGACACTCTGCGTCGCGCACAGCAGGAGATCAACAAGAACTTGGGTATCATCCTGCGCTGCTCCCACAGCTACGAGAGTAAGGCTTGGGGCTTCACCTCGTCGGAGAATTTCTACAACCAGGCAATCATCCTCGACACCGACTTCTCACCCGAGGAGCTGCTCGAGAAGGTGCTCGAGATTGAGCTTAAGCTGGGCCGCAACCGCGAGGAGGAGGCACGCATCAAGGCACAGACGGGCGAGCCCTTCGCTCCCCGCGCAATCGACATCGACATCCTCTTCTATGACGATGAGGTCATCGACACCCCCACACTCAAAATCCCCCACCCCCTGATTCAGGATAGGGACTTTGTGCTGCGCCCCCTGAACGAGATTGCCCCCGACAAGATTCACCCCACCCTGCGCAAGACCATCCACACCCTCTTCGAGGAGATGAGCGACAACGGTCGCGGCGAGTGATAGTGGCTCCGAAGCAAGGCAGTAGGTAGAATGGTAACCTCACGGTTACACTAAAAGATTTTATTGCAGCTTTTTACAAAAAGGGGTCGTAACGACCCACTTGT
>JAGBYS010000173.1 GCA_017628675.1 Tidjanibacter sp. | reverse complement strand
TTCCCTCTTTGGCAGAAAAAAGATGCCTTCAAAAAGTGACTTTTACATTCCTCCTAAATCCCCCTTTGGCAATGGGGGACTTGGTCAGCCCTAATGGGCTGATAGCCCTTTCGTCTTGTTTATTATTGCATCCAAAAATGTTTGTTGTTTTCTTGTCCGTTGCGACTCCCCCATTGCGTATCTCTGCATTGACACATCACTGCGCCCTCACACCCATACGCACGCACCCGCGCGAAAGGAAAATTTCCCTCTATGAGGGAACTCCGTGGGCCGCTAAACGACCCTCAGGGGCAATCGCACCTTACAAACACAAAGCAAAGGCAAGAACCAAAAATTGGTAACATTGCCTTTGCTGTTGCATTCTCCTTGCGAGTAGCAGATTACTTACGGATACCGAGAGCTTTGATGATAGCCCTGTAACGCTCAATGTCTACTCGTTTGAGGTAATCGAGCAACTGACGACGCTTACCTACCAGACGAAGAAGTGCACGCTGGGTGCCGTAGTCGTGGCGGTTCTGTTTCATGTGCTCGGTAAGGTGGTTGATACGGTAGGTAAAAAGTGCTACCTGGCTCTCAGGCGAACCAGTGTCTACTTTCGAAGCACCGTACTGACCGAAAAGCTCTTGCTTTTTCTCTGCGTTCAAATAACTCATTGTTTTGTAAAAATTTAGTTATGTTCCACTTTACGACGAATTCGCCTTATCCCGAATATCGCCAAAGCGTGGCGCAAAAGTACGCAAAAAATTCAAAATCCAAAATTCCGAATTCAAAATTTTTTGATTTTTAATAAATTAGTATGTTTTTGACACCCACGACATCTCATTTCCCCGATTTCAACTTTCAACTTTCAACTTTCAGCCCTATCTTTGCCCCTATGAAAAAACTCGCAACAATACATAGCTTTTTTGTGGCGGTGGCAGCGGCGCTCCTTATGGCGGGGTGCGGCAAGGCCCCAACCGTCACCCGACTCCAGGGCCGTGCCCTCGGAACCATCTACAACATCACTGTCGTGGGCGAGCTGCCCGAGGAGTTTTCCCATCGTCTGGACTCGCTCTTCGAGGAAGCCAACCGCTCAATGAGTATCTTCGATAAGGGTTCTCTGTTGAGCCGAATTAACAGGGGCGAGGAGCAGGTGGCCGACCGCCACATCATCCGCTGTGTGGAGGAGGCCCTGAGGGTGAGCGCCCTCTCCGACGGAGCCTACGACATAACCATCGGCCCCCTGGTGGAGGCCTTCGGCTTTGCGGGCAAGGACCCCAACTACACCATCCCCGTGGATTCGCTCCTCGAGTTTGTGGGCTACAAAAAAATTAGGCTTGAGGGTGATTGCATCCTGAAGTCAGACCCCCGTGTGCGCATCGACCTCAACTCCATAGCCAAAGGCTACACTGTCGATCTGGCCGCCTCGCTCATCGAGGAGTATGGCTTCAAAAACTACCTCGTGGATATCGGCGGAGAGATTGTATGCCGAGGTACCAACCCTCAGGGTCAGAGGTGGGGAATCGGCGTAGAAACCCCCTTTGAGGGCAACTACTCGACCACGGGCGAGCACATAACAACCATCGTGCGCATATCGGGCGTGGGTATGGCCACAAGCGGCAACTACCGCAACTTCCATACCGACCCCAACGGCAACAAGTTCACCCACATAATCGACCCACGCACGGGCCAGAACACCGCCTCGTCGCTCCTCTCGGCCACGGTCATCGCCCCCTCCTGTATGACCGCCGACGCCTACGGCACGATGTTCATCGCCCTCGGTCTGGAGGCCTCACGCGAGGTGGCTGAGCGCGAAGGCATCGCCGCACTGTTCATCTATGACGACGGCGGCACTATGAGGGTCGAAAAGAGCCGAGAGTGGAAGTTGAAAGTTGAGAGTTGGCCTTAATGTCCTATAAGCCTTAGGTCGGTAGACCCCCAACTGAAACACGGGTGGGTTTTGTGAGGGGATTTCAAGGCTTGGTTTTGTTTTGGCTCCGCAGTTTACTCGTGGTAAATGAGGAAGACAAAACAAAAGCGTAACGAAGAAATCACCCACAAGGCACAGCCGCCCAAACAATTGAAACACAGAGAACAAACAGAGCAAGAATGACACCGGAAGAGATAAAAATACTACAAGGACTGAACCCTGCGCAAGAGGCTGCCGTGAGGGACTACACACACCCCTCGCTCATTGTGGCGGGTGCGGGCTCGGGCAAGACAAGGGTGCTCACCTGCCGCATAGCCTGGATGATTGCACAGGGGGTGGCACCCTACTCCATAATGGCCCTCACCTTCACCAACAAGGCCGCACGCGAGATGAGGGAGCGTATCACAAACCTGGTGGGCGAGCAAAAGAGCCGCTACATCTGGATGGGCACTTTCCACTCCGTATTCCTCAAAATCCTGGCACAAGAGGTGGCGTACATAGGCTATCAGCCCAACTTCACAATCTACGACACAGGGCAGAGCGAGAGCCTCATAAAGAGCATAATCAAGGAGATGCAACTAAGCGACGAGGTCTACAAGCCTCGCGATGTTCACTCGCGCATATCGCTCGCCAAGAACAACCTTGTGACCCCCGCCGCCTACGAGGCCAACGCACATCTTATGGAGGACGACAAGAAGCGTCGTCAGCCCCAATTCTGGCAGCTCTACCGCAACTACTGCGTGCGCTGCAAGCAGAACAACGCTATGGACTTCGACGACCTCTTGTTGCAGACCAACATACTCTTCCGTGACCATCCCGAGGTGCTGGAGAAGTACCAGAAGCGTTTCCCATACATTCTGGTGGATGAGTATCAGGACACCAATTCGGCACAGTACCTGATTGTCAGGAAGTTGGCGGGCGACAGCGACACCGCCAATGTCTGCGTTGTGGGCGACGATGCGCAGAGTATCTACTCCTTCCGAGGAGCCAAAATCGAAAATATCTTCCGTTTCCAGAAGGATTTTCCCAAGGCACGCATCTACAAGCTCGAGCAGAACTATCGTTCGACACAGACCATCGTGGATGCGGCCAACAGCATCATTGAGCACAACCAGCACCGCATAAAAAAGCGTGTCTTCTCGGAGAACAACATAGGCGAGAAAATCAGAATCCTCAAGGCCTACACCGAGGGCGAAGAGGCCCAGATGGTGGCCAACGGCATCAGAGGAATAAAGATAAAGGAGGGGTGTGAGTGGAGCGATGTGGCCATCCTCTACCGCACAAACTCCCAGTCGCGCGCCCTCGAGGAGGCACTCCGCAAGCGCGACATCCCCTACCGCATCTACGGCGGCCACTCCTTCTACGACCGCAAGGAGGTGAAGGATGTGATGGCATACTTCAAGACCCTGGCCAACCCCAAGGACGACGAGTCGCTGCTGCGCATCATCAACTACCCCGCACGAGGAATTGGCGATGTGACCATAGGTAAGATTCGTGCCGTGGCACAGAGCAAGGGTGTGAGCCTCTGGGAGGCCATCCAGGAGGCCTCGCCCGAAGAGAAAGCACTCTTTGGCAAGAAGGTTATGGACTTCCACGCCCTGATCCACAACCTCTCGCTCTCAAGAGCGGAGAAGACCCTCTATGAGTTTGGACTCGAGGTTGTTACACGCAGCGGCATACTCTCCTCATACAAGCTCAACCCCTCGCCCGAGAATGAGAGTGCCCTCCAGAATATCGAGGAGCTTCTGAACTCAATGCAGAACTTCCGCCACCAGATGATCGAGATCGAGGAGCAGGAGGAGGTCGAGGAGCCCACCCTGGAGGTGTGGTTGCAGAACATCTCGCTGCTGACGGATATGGACTCCAAGGAGGATGGCGACCACAACTGGGTGACACTCCTGACAGCCCACTCGTCCAAGGGTCTGGAGTTCGACTATGTATTCATCACGGGTATGGAGGAGAACCTCTTCCCGAGCGTCATATCCATCTCCTCACCCGACCAGGTGGAGGAGGAGCGCAGGCTCTTCTATGTGGCCGTCACTCGCGCCAAGAAGGCCCTAACCATCACCTTTGCAGGCTCACGATTCAAGTGGGGTAGTATGGAGTTCAGTCGCCCCAGCCGTTTTCTCAAGGAGATAGACCCTCGCTTTGTTGATGGTCGTTTCGATGACGAGGAGGAGGAGAAAGAGGAGCGTCAGAGAGGCCGCAATCAGATTGACGACCTCAAGCGCCGTTTCGACCAGCGTCAGGGGCGCACCATCGTTGAGCGCCGCGAGTTCCAGAGCAGCCGCACAACACCCGCCACCCCTCAGCCCACAAGGCCCAACCTGAGCACTATGAGGAGTGTCGGTGTGCGCAGTGGCGAGGTGGAGCAGGTGGCCTCGGCAGGCGACTACGCCGTGGGACAGAGGGTGAGCCACGCACGCTTTGGCGGCGGCCGCATCGAGGCCCTCGAAAGGCTCTCGACCGACACCAAGATAACCGTCCTTTTCGACAACCCTCTGGTGGGCAAAAAGGCGCTGTTGGCAAAGTATGCCAAGTTGAAAATTGAAAGTTGAGAAAGGGCCGAAAGGGCCGAAAGGGCTAAAAGGGCTAAAAGGGCCGAAAGGCAATAAAGTATCTAAGGTATGGCCATCTCAACAATTTTGAATTTTGAATTTTGCATTTTGAATTTTCTCAAGCCTTAGGTCAGTTAGACTTTAGACCTTCGACTATAGACAAAGAAAAAATGAGAAGAGAGGAAAGATATAGTGGCCTGGTGGAGTATTTTTCGGAGGCTATGCCCGTGGCGGAGAGCGAGTTGGAGTTCTCCTCGCCCTACGAGCTTGTGGTGGCCGTGATGCTCTCGGCGCAGTGTACCGACCGCCGTGTAAACCTCACCACTCCCGCCCTCTTTGACCGCTTCCCCACCCCCGAGAAGATGGCCGAGGTGGAGGCCGAGGATATCTACCCCTACATCAAGAGCATCTCCTACCCCAACAACAAGGCCCGCAATCTGGCCCGTATGGCCAAGATGCTCGTGGCAGAGTATGGTGGCGTGGTGCCCGACACGGTGGCCGAGCTGGAGCGTCTGCCGGGCGTGGGTCGCAAGACGGCCAATGTGGTGGCCGCCGTGCTCTTTGGCAGGGAGGTGATGCCCGTGGATACCCACGTCTTCAGGGTGTCGCGCAGGGTGGGCCTCACCATCGGCGCCAAGACACCTCTCCAGGCCGAGGAGCAGCTCGAGAGGGGTTTTCCCAGCCATCTGCTCCCCATCGCCCACCATTGGCTCATACTGCACGGCCGTTATGTCTGCACCGCACGCAAGCCCAAGTGTCAGGAGTGTGGCATACGCCGCTGGTGTAAGTCGGCACCCAAGGAGGAGAACAGATAACAAAATGAAACAGTATAAGGCCCGAGGCATAGTCCTCAACACCCTCAAATATGGCGAGTCGTCGATGGTTGCCCACATCCTCACGGATGCGGTGGGCAGGCGTGGCTATATGGTCCAGGGACTCGGCAAGGGCGGCGGCCGCAAGGGTGGCAAAGGGGCCCTCTTTCAGCCTATGTTTCTGCTCGACTTCGTGGGCATCGAAAGCAGCAAGACGGAGCTCGACAGGCTCGGCGAGGTGAGCCTTGCGGTGCCTCTGCAGAGCATACCTTTCGATGTGAGAAAGAGCACCATAGCACTCTTTATGTCGGAGCTCCTCTACCGCCTTGTGCGCGAGGTGGAGCCCAACTCGCCACTGTTCGACTATGTCTACCACTCGGTCGTGGCACTCGATGTTATGGAGGAGGGTGTGCCCAACTTCCACCTCTGGTTTATGGTGGGGCTGAGCCGCTTTCTGGGCTTCTACCCCTCGGGCGAGTGGCGCGAGGGCGACATCTTCGACATCGAGAACGGCACCTTCTCGCAGACCCTCCCACGCAGCGGTCTCTACATCAACGCCGAAAACACCCGTCTGCTCCACAAACTTATGGAGATAGACGCCTCCGCACTCGGCTCTCTCCCCCTCTCACGCCTCCAGCGCAAAGACTTCATCGCCTCGCTGCTGGCCTACTTCGGCTACCACCTCGACACCATCCACTCCATATCCTCGCTACGCATCCTCTCGGAGGTATTTTAGACATGTGCAACGGCACCCCACAAAAAACCCTCTCCTACATTTAGAAGAGGGTCTGCTCGTGTACATCCTGTTGGGGAGATTCCCCACGGAGATATTGTTTTACGGAGTCCTTTATCGCGATGGATAGAAAAGTGGGAACGGCATTGCCTATTTGTAGGTGTTTATCACTGCGCGTACCACAAAAAACATAATTATCGGGGAAGCCCTGCAACCTTGCCGCCTCGCGTGTGGTCAAAGGTCGTGGGTCTCGAGGGTGTATACAACGCGAAGATGATGGGCAACCAAGATTGCGGGTAATAGTTGTGCTCGGCTTATTCCACCACAAACGACAATAGGTATTGGCAAAACCACTGCTTGGACGCAACTCCTCGGCTATATCTTTGGGAGAGCCACCATCAGGCAGAGCCTTCATTATAGCAATAAGTTTATCGCTATTCCGCGAACATTCGTGCTCCAAAATCCTCTCTGGAGCCCCCTCTCTCATAAGTCGCTGATAGTCGTTCTGTGGCTCACAAGCATACTCATAGCCAGCACCTCCAGACTCAATGGAGGGCAAATCGCCCAACGCCTCGCCAACCGTCACATATGGGAGCCTATATTTCGTCACTCCGACTGTGGCATGATTAGCGTGTGTAGGCTTAGGATAGACAAAGCTTGCTTCCCCCAATGTACCCACCAAAATAACACGCTCACGAATCTGGGGCGCGCCATAGTCTGCCGCATTCAGAAGTTTCATATGCACGGAATAACCCACGCTCTCAAACAACTCTACAATCTGACGAATGAGCCCACCTCCCTGAATCGAGAGGAGTCCCTTGACATTCTCGAAGACGAACACTCGAGGTCGAATCTCGGTCAATAGGCGGAAATACTCTTGGAACAACTTACCTCGAGGATCATCAATAAGTCGCTTGCCCACGGTTGAATAGGCTTGACAAGGAGGCCCACCAACAACCACATCAACATCGCCACTATTTAGACCTAAATCAGTCTGCAAATCGCATATACCGAACTCTTTTATGTCCTTATTGTAGACCTTTACAGAAGGATGATTTGCGCTGTAAGCATCGGCCATAGGTTTCAGAATCTCATTTGCAGCAACAATTTGAAAGTCTGTGTCATGAGCAAACCCATAACTCAAACCTCCTACACCAGCAAATAAATCCACAACCCTATATGGCATAACTACAACTATATTGGAGTGCAAATATACAGACTAAATATAAATATTCCAATATGGAATACAGAACTAAAACACATAAATTTGTAGTATGAAGAAATCTGATTCTACCAAAGAAAAATACAGGTTGGCTCGTAAGCTCTACCAAGTGCGAAACGAATTGAACATCAAACAAACCGACCTCCAAAACGAGGGCATAATATCCCAAAGCCACCTATCCAAAATTGAAAACGCAGAGATAAACATCTCCGCAATAATGCTTGCACACCTAGCCAAGCGCTACGGAAAAGATTTGTCGTATTTTTTTGAATAGCAGCTATGAAAGACCAAGAAATCAAGGAAATCTACAACCACATCAAAGGCTACCACAAGACCCACTTGGAAAAATACGGTGTAAACTTGCCAAAATTGCAATCCAAAGGGAGATATACAAAGGATGCTTTAACTTTGGTCTACCTATGCCGCGACTATCCCAACACCCACATTGTGTCCAAGGATGAACTAACTGCATTCATCAGAACATTTTACCCCGACACAAACGATGTTCAACAAGCTCGTCACTTGGCCGCCCAGAAAGGTTGGTACATCCTATCGGGCACACGCAAAGACAACGCATCCCTGCAACTCAAAGCGGGAGAGTACAAGTTGGAATCACTGGAGAGCCACTATCCAGGATTTACAAATCTGCGTCGTGAAAACATTGCCGGTGACAACTATTTCGAAGAACTCAAAAAGAGTTACGGCTATCGTTGTGCCACTTGTGGTTCCAAAGAGGGCGAACCGAGTTTTCATTGGCCCAATGTGACAACAGTTCTTCATAAGGCTCATATGAATCCCAACAAGCCCTTGGAAATGGGTAACATCATTCCTCAGTGCGAGAAATGCAACCGCCCAGACCGAAACAACTGGATTTACGACCATAAAGGGCGAGTTGTGGGAGTCGCCAACGAAAAAGTAATAGACAAGTGTACCAAGGAAATTCGCAGAAAAATATACGAACGCCTCAAAAATGAGTTTGAGGGGAAGTAGTGAAAACATATACTTTTCACTACAAGTAGGTATGCGAGGTTGGGGAAAAAATCGTAACTTTGCACCCGAAATAACAACCTACTGCGAGCTATGAGCATCCCACACAACCACACCCACTACCGCGCAACAGACAAACTGCGCGAACTCATAAACGACAATGGTTCAATACTTTTCGTTATGAGCCGCTTTGGCATTCCTCTCGGTTTTGGCGACAAGACCGTGGGCGAGATATGCGCCGCCAAGGGTGTCGACACGGCAACCTTCCTCGCCGTGGCCAACTACACCAGCGGTCACGAGTGGGACGATGCGGAGCTCTCCCTGCAGCAGCTCATCGACTACCTCAAGAGGGCCCACCTCTGGTTCCTCGACTTCAACCTCCCCGCCATCAGGCGCAAGCTCATCTCCGCCATCGACTGCTCGGGCAAGGACGAGGTCGCACTGCTCATCCTCAAGTTCTACGACGACTATGTGGCCGAGGTGCGCCGACATATGGAGCACGAAAACTCCACCGTCTTCGCCTATGTGGAGTCGCTCATGAAGGGTTACCTCAATCGCGACTATACCATCGAAACCTTCGCCGAGAAGCACTCCAGCCGCGATTCGCGCCTGTCGGACAAACTCTCTGAGCTCAAGAGCGTCATCATCCGCTACTACCCCCAGGAGGGTAGTGCCGAGGAGCTCCACTCGGTGCTCTTCGACATCATCAACTGCGAGAACGACATCGCCACCCACTGCCTTGTGGAGGACAACCTCTTTGTGCCTGCCGTTGTGAGGCTCGAGGAGTCGCTCAAGAGCCAGGGTGCGGGCTACGACGAGGAGCAGATTCCGAGCGACGAGAATATCCCCGAGCAACTCTCCGATCGCGAAAAGGAGATCATCGGCTGCATCGCCAAGGGTATGACCAGCAAGGAGATAGCCGACCGCCTGTGCCTCTCGGTGCACACAGTCACCACCCACCGCCGCAACATCACCGCCAAGCTGCAGATCCACTCCCCGGCCGGCCTCACGATCTATGCGATTGTCAATAAGCTGGTGAGCATCGAGGAGATCAAACTACAGTAGCCGAGGAGGGCAAGCGCCCCTCAGAAACGCCTTGGCAGAGTGTCGAAGTGCACCGCACGATGGCCGCGGGGGATAAAATTGACACAAATTTCCCCTTGCAACTTTCAATTTTCAACTTTGCGTTGTATCTTTGCGCCCAATAAAACCGAAACCAAATCGGCCAGGGTGCCGAAATAGCTCAGGTGGTAGAGCGTTTCACGCGTAATGAAAAGGTCGCGGGTTCGAGTCCCGCTTTCGGCTCACGACACAAGGGATGGCATTATGCCATCCCTTGTGTCGTAAATGGAGGTGCCACTCGAACCTGCGACCTTTGAAGTCCCCCTTTGCCAAAGGGGGATTTAGGGGGAATGTAAAAATAACCCACTCGTGGGCGCATCGGCGCACGCGAGTTTCGAGTCCCGCTTTCGGCTCAAAAAGGGAAGACAGTGCAGTCTTCCCTTTTTTGTGCCTCCGCGGGACTCGGTGTTACCTATCCCCCAAAGTGGGCATAAAAGCGCACTCGGAGGGTGTGGGTAGTGGCGGATGATTTTATTTGTGTGGAGGTTAGTTCCAGGTGGTGGGGGCGCCGAGGAGGAAGGCGAGCAGGGGAAGGAAGTCCTTCAGTTCCACGCGCAGCTGTCTTATGGCCTGGGAGATGCGATACTCCACGGTCTTCTGCGAGATGCCCATCTCGGAGGCTATCTCCTTGTAGCTCTTATTGTTGAAGCGGTGCATAACAAAGGCCTGGCGGTAGGTTTCGGGCAGCGAGTCGAGAGCCTTCTCCAATCGTTCGACAAGATCCTCGAGCACATAGAAGTCGGGGTTCTCAAGTTGCTCACCCAGATCTTTATGCAGAGAGTTTACTATTCGCTGGCGCATCTGGCCACGATTGATGAGCGTCAGGCAGCGGTTGCGGGTAGCTGTAAAGAGATAGGTGCGGACCGCCCCTTCGATGTGGAGTGTGTCGCGGTTCTGCCACAGCCACAGCATTATATCCTGGACAACATTTTCGGCGTCCTCGAGCGACACCCACTGACAAGCATAAGCACACAACTCGGGATAGAACCTCTCAAAGAGAGCCCCATACGCTTCCCTGTCGCCACCGACAACTCTTTGGCATAGTTGGTGGTCTGTATCCATCTGCTTCATAATGCTTGTGCCACAATCTTCACAAAGATAGTATTTTTTGTTTAGCGCACAAAAAAAGTCGCCCACTTTAGGGTAAAATGTTTCTGGATAGTCTAATAAATATTAAGATGTATAATATTCATAGGTATCCAAAATATGGAAACAAAACTTTTTCAATACTTCGAAAACTCGCTCTCCGAGCAGGAGCGCGCCCAGGTGGAGGCGTGGATTGACTCCAGCCAGGAGAATCGCAAAACAGCCCAGAGTCTTTACCTGCTCTGCTACGCCAGCGACTCACTAAGGGTTATGGAGAGCGTTGACAGCAAGGCCGCCTTGCGCAAGGTGTTGTCCCGCGACGCCCACTCTCGCAGGCGCAGGCTCTGGAATCGCATAAGCCACATTGCCGCAATGTTGTTCATCCCCGTTGCGAGTGTTGCTCTGTGGCACCTAAGCACCCGTGAAGAGATTGAAGAGCCCATCGAGCAGGCTGTGCAGTATGTCGAGATGCGCACCTTGTCGGGTATGGTGTCGTGTGTGACCCTGCCCGATAGCAGCAAGGTGTGGCTCAACTCCAACTCCTACCTCAAGTACCCCGTTCGCTTCGAGGAGGAGAGGTGTGTTGAGTTGGTGGGCGAGGGCTACTTCGATGTGACCAAGGATCCGGAGCGCAAGTTCCTCGTGAAGACCGAGGCTATGGTTGTGGAGGTTTTGGGCACGGAGTTCAATGTCGACGCCCACGATAGGAGTGGCCGAGATATCCGCACCACCCTTGTTGAGGGCAGCATCAACCTCTCGTTCAACGGCAACGACAACCGCGAGCACCTGGTGTCGGTGCGTCCCGGCCAGATGGTGAGCCTCGACCCCGCCACCCGCGACTGGCGCATCCAGAGGGTGGACACCTCGAGCACCGGCTCGTGGAAAGAGGGACGCATCATCTTCGACAAGACCCCCTTCAGGGAGGCACTGCGAATGATTGAGAACCGCTTCAATGTGGAGTTTGTGGTGAAGAACACTGCCTACTATGAGCACAACCTCACGGGTATGTTCACCGACCAACGCCTCGACATCATCCTCGAGCACCTGAGACGCTCATCCAATGTGCGCTTTAGGACCAAGAGAGCTCAGGATGCAAGCAACCTCAACGGCAATCAGATTATTGAGGTCTATTAAACCCGCCGAAGACAAATCAAATATCAACAAAATAACTAATCTTTAATCATCAAACTTTATGAAGAACATCAGACTACTTACTCTTTGTCTTGTGTGTTCGCTGGTATTGTCGTCGGGCTATGCCCAAAACCGCAATATCTCTCTGAGTGTGAAAAACACCCCGATAAACCAGGTGTTTGCCACCATTGAGCAGCAGAGCGGCTACACATTCTTTTACAGCGACAAGATTGTAGACACCTCTCGCAAGGTGACCATCAACGCCCAGGGCGAGGATGTACTGACCACCCTCGGTCGCATTTTCGAGGGCGAGAACATCGTCTGCTCCATCATCGACGGCAACATTGTCCTCGAGAAGGGCCAGCCCCAGAAGCAACAGAAAGAGTCCGCCACGGCCTCCAATCGCTATGTGGGCTATGTTGTAGACAAGAACGGTGAGCCCATCATTGGCGCCACCATTGCCCCTGTAAAGAATCTTACGAGTGCGACTATTGCCGATGTAAATGGTCGCTTTGAGCTCCCTGCCACCAAGGGCGAGAAGCTGGAGATTTCGAGCGTGGGCTACGCAACCCTCACGGTTACCGTGGGTGCTTCGGGCGAGAAGTTCGTGCTGAAAGACGACCTTCAGATGCTCGAGCAGGTCATTGTTGTCGGCTACGGCACCCAGAGGCGTAGCGATGTGACCGGCGCCATTGCCTCCGTGTCGAGCGAGAAGCTCAACGCCACCCCCACCACCTCGCTGGGCGAGATGCTCAGGGGTGCTGCAGCAGGTGTGCACGTATCGCTTGGTAGCGCCGAGCCCGGTGGTTCCTCGTCGGTACTGATTCGTGGTCGTCGTTCGCTCTCGGGCGACAACGCACCCCTCTACATTGTCGACGGCGTGCCTATGGCGAGCATCGACGATATCAACTCCAACGACATCGAGTCGATGGAGATTCTCAAGGACGCCTCTTCGCAGTCCATCTATGGTGCCAGGGCAGCAAATGGTGTGATTCTGATCACCACCAAGCGCGGTCAGGAGGGCAAACTCAAGATCTCCTACAGTGGTTATGCCGCAATCCAGGATATCAACCGCAACTTCGAGTTCTACAACGGCGAGGAGTGGGCATACTATCGTGCCGAGGCCTACTACAACGCCTATGGTGCCTTCGACCAGAAGAGCTGCCTGACGGGCCTTATGTATGATGTCTTCCAGAGCGGCGAGTGGGTAGATTGGGAAAAACTTATGATTAGCAAGGCTATGCAGCAGAAGCACGATGTGCTGGTGCAGTCGGGTAACGACAAGACCAAGTACGCCTTTGGCTTGGGCGGCTACACCCAGGATGGTATGGTGCTCAACTCGGGCTTCGAGAAGGTTTCGGGCCGTCTGAACATCGACCACAAACTCACCAAGAACTTCTCGCTCGGTGCCAACCTCTCCTTCTCGCGCGCCTGGAAGCAGAGCGCCGATGGCTCGTTCAACAGCTTTGTGACAATGCCCCCTCTGGCTAAGGTCTATGAGGAGGATGGCGTAACTCTCCGCAAGGATGTTACCGAGGCGGGCGAGTCCCACTACAACCCTCTGTGGAACATCAACAATGCCGAGAGCCGCAGCCAGACCGACCGCCTGCTGGTGAACCTGTTTGCCGATTGGAAGATTGCCAAGGGCCTCTCCTATCGCCTCAATGCCAGCCTCTCGGAGCGTAATGTGGATAGCGGCTCCTACTTGGGCATCCACCACACCCCCGGTAACACCACCCAGGGTAAGGCCACCGTTTCACACAGCGACTACTTCGACTATCTGCTCGAGAATATCCTCAACTACTCCCTGAAGATTGACGACGACCACAAGATCGACGCAACCCTGATGCAGAGTATCAACTATATCACCTGGAAATCGATGAGCTTCAGTGGCACAGGCTTCTCCAATGACGACCTTTCCTACCACGCCATCTCCTCGGCCATCAACCACGGTGTTCCCACCTATGAGCTCTCCGAGCGCAAGATGCTCTCGTTCCTGGGCCGCGTGAGGTACAACTACAAAGACCGCTACCTTCTCACCGCCGCTGTTCGTGTGGATGGCTCGTCGGTATTTGGTGCCGGCAACAAGTATGGTGTCTTCCCCTCGGCTTCGTTTGCGTGGAGGCTCAATGAGGAGGAGTTTATGAAGGACTATGAGTGGCTCTCCAACCTCAAGTTCCGTGCAAGCGTTGGTCAGGTTGGTAACCAGGGCATCTCGCCCTACACCACCCTCGGTCTGGCGGACAAATATATGTATGAGTTCGGCACCTATCCTATGGTAGGCTACCTGCCCGACTCGACCCTTCCCAACCCCAACCTCAAGTGGGAGACCTCGACCTCGACCAATATCGGTATCGACTTTGGCTTCCTGGATGGCCGCATTGGCGGTAGCCTGGAGCTCTACAACACCGACACCACCGACCTGTTGGTTGAAAAGTCACTCAGCCAGTCGACCGGCTACACCAAACAGCTGGTCAATATGGGTCGCGTGAACAACAAGGGTATTGAGATCACCCTGAACCTCCTCCCCATCAAGACCAAAGATTTTGAGTGGAGCGTGGATCTGACCTTCGCAAAGAACAAAAACAAGATTGTGAGCATCGACGGCTCGCTCGACGAGAATGGCCAGCCCAAGAACGATGTGAACAACAACTGGTTCATCGGTGAGCCTATGAATGTCTACTACGACTACCAGTTCGACGGCATCTGGCAGCTGGACGACGACATCGCCTCGTCGCATATGCCCGACGCCAAACCCGGTGCTATCAAAATTAAGGACGCCAACCCCGATAACAAAATCGATGACACGGACCGCGTGATTATGTACCGCGACCCCAACTGGATTGGCACCCTCTCGACCGGCCTCCGCTACAAAGGCTTCGACCTGAGCGCCGAGCTCTACATCTCCTCGGGTGGTACTCGCTACAACTCCTACCTGACGAGCTTCAATCAGGGTGGCGATATGACCGGTAAGCGCAACGGTGTGCGCCGCAACTATTGGACCGCCAACAACCCCTCCAACGAGGCTCCCGCGCCCAATATGACCCAGGCTCCTGCCTACATCACTGCCCTTGGCTATCAGGATGCATCGTTTGTTCGTCTGAGGAGTATGCAGATCGGCTACAATGTCCCCAACAATGTAACCAAGGCTCTTTCGATGCAGTCGCTCAGGCTCTACGCAACCTTCACAAACATCTGGACACTTACGGATGTGATCGGTTATGGCCCCGAGCAGAACCCCGGTAGCTACCCCGAGCCTCGCACTGTACTCTTTGGTGTAAATGTTACTTTCTAAACCAAACAAGGAGATTTCAACTATGAAAAAGTATATAACACTATTACTGCTTGTTGTAGTCGGCTTTACCTCCTGCACCGACTTCCTCTTGGAGGACAACAAAACACAATACTCGCAGGACTATATTTTCAACTCCGAGGGTGGTTTGGACCTTGCCGTATCGGCTCTCTATGTGCTCCACCGCAACTACCTCGGCGATGACGCAGAGAACAACACCACTTGGGCCGTTGAGCGTGGTACCGATATCGTGATGACCAATGGCGGCACGGGTAACTTCTACGGCATCTACGACCCCAACCACCTCAAACCCTCCGCAGCACAGGTCTCCAGAATGTGGACCCGTATGTACCAGATCATCGGTAGGTGTAACGAGATTATCGCTGCAGGTGAGCAGCTGGAGCAGACCCCTCAGTTGGAGCAGACCCTGGCCGAGGCTAAGGCTTTCCGCGCACAGTCCTACTTCCTCCTGTTCCGCACCTACGACCGCATCTGGCTCAACACCGAGCCCGTCACCTGGGAGAATGTGAACGACGAACGCGAGTATCGCCCCGCAACCCCCAATGAGGTCTATGATCTTCTCTACGACGACCTTCTCTATGCTATCGAGAAACTCGATTGGCAGTCCTCGATGCCCGGTAGGTTCAACAAGGCTGCTGCTCGTGCCATCTTGGCCAAAGTGGCACTCTGGAAGAAGGATTGGAAGACCGCTCTGGAACAGGCCGAGGCCATCGACGGCTGTGGCTACTACCAGCTGCTGGATGATACCAAGAAGGTATTTGAGGGTTCCGACCTGAACCACTCGGAGGCACTTATGGTGCAGCAGTGGAGCGAGAACCCCGGTGGCAACCTCTCGACCTCTACCCCCAAGGGCCACCAATTCTCCACCCTCTTCATCTCGATGTATCGTCGTCCTCTGGGTGGCGAGGTTGAGGAGTCGTGCAGCGCAGAGAACTGGGGCTACACCTATGGTCGCTGTCTGCCCAACCCCTACCTCTTGTCGCTCTACGACCAGAAGAAGGATACTCGCTACAACAACTGGTTCATCCACCGCTACAAAAACACCACTGGCAACGATATCCAATACGGTAAGACTGTCGTGAAACCCGGTGAGTACTTCCCCACTACCAAGGATGGCGCTGTTGATCAGGACATTCTGCCCGGTTGCACCAAGCACGGCGATGTGACCACTCGTGAGCTCTTCGCCTCGAGGGGCTACAAGGATGTGATTCTCTACCGTCTGGCCGATGTATATATTATGGGTGCAGAGGCTGCCCTCCGTCTGGGCGATCAGACCAAGGCCAAGTACTTCTACAACAAGACTTGGCAGAGGGCCGGCAACGCCGCCTTCACCGGCACACTCAAACTCCAGGACATCATCGACGAGGAGGCTCGCGAGATGTGCTTCGAGAACGACCGCTGGTACTTCCTCAAAAGGCTCGGTATCCTCATCGATCAGGTGAAGAAATATGCGGGCAACGAGGGCTGGCAGGCCTCGCTGGCAGGCAGGACCAACCTCCCCGCCAACCCCCACTTTGTGCGCTGGCCCATCCCCGAGGAGGAGATTATCAGTATGGGCGCCGACAACTTCCCCCAGAATGTGGGCTACTAAACACAACCACTTAAAATATAGATTTTTGTAATGAAAAGATTAACAATGATAATGATAGCACTCTGCGCCGCGCTGTCGGTGCAGGGTGCCACCCTCAAAACCGAGGTCTGCATCTATGGTGAGAGCGCCTCGGGTGTTGTAGCAGCAATTCAGTCGGCAAGGCTCGGCAAGAAGACGCTGCTCATCTCCAAGAACGACCACGTGGGTGGCTTGGCCACATCGGGCCTCACAGCCACCGACATCAACCGCCAGGACCAGGTGGGCGGCATTGCTGCCGAGTTCTACGGCCGCATCTGGGACTACTATGCCCAGAGCCAGGTGTGGCGCAACCAGACCCGCGAGGAGTTCTTCGAGTCGAGCAAGAAGCGCACCTTCACCGGCAAGAATGACGCTCGCCAGATCCAGTGGGTCTATGAGTCGGGCGTGGCAGAGAACATTATGAAACAGATGCTCCAGGAGGCCGGTGTGGAGGTGCTCTACAACGCACCCCTCGACCTCGAGAAGGGCGCCAAGGTGAAGAAGGGTAAGATTCGCTCTATCCGACTGCTCGACGGTACCACCGTCAAGGCAAAGATGTTCCTCGACTGCTCCTATGAGGGCGACCTGATGGCTGCTGCCGGCGTGTCGCACATCATCGGCAGGGAGAGCACAGAGCAGTATGGTGAGGATCTGGCCGGTATTCGCAGTTTCAACACCATCCCCACCTCCCCCTACCTGAACGGCACAGACGGCGAGCTCATCCCCTATGTTGCTCCCCAGATGTATGGCCAGATGGGCGAGGGCGACCACCGCACACAGGCATACTGCTACCGTGTGACCCTGACGGACGACCCCGAGAATATGATTCCCATCGAGAAGCCCGCCAACTACAATCCCGCACTCTATGAGATTGTCATCCGTCGCTTCGAGACCGAGCCCGGCCTCGAGCTCAAGAACATCATCACCTTCACCCCTATGCCCAACCGCAAGACCGACACCAACCACCTCGACTTCTTCGGCGCAAGCACCGGCTACGCCGAGGGTGACTACGCCGTAAGGGCCCGTATGGAGCAGGAGCACAAGGACTACGCTGTCGGTATGCTCTACTGCCTGGGGCACAACGAGCGCGTTCCCGAGCACATCCGCAAGGAGATGTTGCGCTGGGGTTGGCCCAAAGATGAGTTCGTAGCGAACGGTGGCTTCCCCTACCAGATTTATGTTCGCGAGGCAAGGCGTATGGTGGGTGAGAAGGTCATGACACAGCACAATGTGCAGAAGGAGAACCGCATCCCCGCCCAGCACTCCGTGGGCGTGGGTACCTATATGATGGACTGCCACTATGTGTCCTATGTTGCAGGCGAGGAGTGCATCATCATTGAGGGTGGTATTTTCACAAGCACTAAGCCCTACGCTATCGACTACTACGCACTCACCCCCAAGAGGGCCGAGTGCCAGAACCTGTTGGTGCCCGTGTGTCTTTCGGCCTCCCACGTGGCCTACACCACAATCCGTATGGAGCCAACCTATATGATTCTTGGTCAGTCGGCGGCCGTGGCAGCTGTGCAGGCTATCGACCAGAAATGTGCCGTGCAGGAGGTGGACTACACCACCCTTCGCACCAAACTCGAAGAGGTGGGACAGATTCTCACCCCTTCCTCCAAAAAAGTTCAACACACCCAAAGAGTA
>JAGBYS010000172.1 GCA_017628675.1 Tidjanibacter sp. | reverse complement strand
TACACCGACCTGATCGAACAAACTTACGATTGGCCACAAGCCGAATTTTCGGTCGAAGACAACGAACTCCACTTCCACAATGTGCCACTGATGGATATCATCAAGCAGTATGGTACACCTCTCAAGATTACCTATCTGCCCAAGATTTCATCGCAAATCCAGAGGGCAAAACGACTCTTCAATGTGGCAATGGCAAAGGTCGATTACAAGGGTACCTACAACTATTGCTACTGCACCAAGTCGTCGCACTTCTCGTTCGTTTTGGAGGAGGCTCTCAAGAATGATATCTATCTGGAAACCTCGTCGGCCTACGATATCCACATCATCAACGCCCTCTATGAGCAGGGCCTCATCGATAAGGATATGTATGTGGTTTGCAACGGTTTCAAGCGTCAGCAGTATGTGGAGAACATCGCCACGCTGGTCAATTCGGGCTTCGAGAATACCATCCCCGTACTCGACAATAAGGAGGAGTTGGACCAGTTGGAGGCCGTTCTGGAGAAGCCCTGCAAGCTCGGCATCCGCATTGCGGCCGAGGAGGAGCCCAAGTTCGACTTCTACACCTCCAGGCTCGGTATTCGCTACAACGACATCGTTGAGTTCTACAAGAAACGCATCAAGGGCAATAAGAAACTCAAACTGAAAATGCTCCACTTCTTCATCAACACCGGTATGAAGGATACGGCATATTATTGGAATGAGCTCAACAAGTGTATCCAGGTTTACTGTGAACTGAAGAAGATTTGTCCCGACCTGGACAGCCTCAATATCGGTGGCGGATTCCCCATCAAGAACTCGCTCAACTTCGACTACGACTATGAGTATATGGCCGAAGAGATTGTTGCACAGGTCAAGAGCAACTGTAATCTTAACGGCGTTGAAGAGCCCAATATCTTCACCGAGTTCGGCTCCTTTACCGTGGGTGAGAGTGGTGCAACGCTCTTCTCGGTGCTCAACCAGAAGCAGCAGAACGATAGGGAGCGTTGGTATATGATCGACAGCTCGTTTATGACCACCCTTCCCGACATCTGGGGTATCGACCAGCGCTATCCTCTGTTGGCCATCAACCATTGGAACAAGGAGTATCAGCGTGTCTTCCTCGGTGGCCTCACCTGCGATAGCGAGGACTTCTACAGCGGCGAGTCCCACTCCAATGCCGTCTTCCTGCCCAAGCTCGACGACGAGGAGCCCCTCTATGTCGGCTTCTTCCACACGGGTGCTTATCAGGAGTCTGTGGGTGGCTTTGGCGGCATTCAGCACTGCTTGACCCCCGCACCCAAGCATATCCTCATCGACATCGACAAGGAGACCGGCGAGTATTACACCCGACTCTTTGCCAAGGAGCAGAGTTATCGTTCGATGCTTCGTATCCTCGGCTACTAAAAAACGCATATAGCGGGTGAATTTTTCACCAAACTTCAGATAGCGGACTTCCTCATTTGCGTCAAGCAAACTCCGGAGTCCGCTACTTTGTTTGGCAAATAATTCCCTCCGCTCTATGCGTTTTTTTGTCTAAAGTCGAAGGTCTAAAGTCCAACCGACCTAAGTTTTATAGGGCTTTAAGGTTAGGGAGCTTTCCTTAATTTCCTTTTGGCCCTTTTGGCCCTTTCCCTCCACTAAGTTAGGGGAGGGTCCGCAAAGCGGGGGAGAGGTCTGTGTTAGTTACTCAATACCAAATCGGGAAGCGAGTTTTTTGCTTCCCGATTTGCATTTAGAACCTCCAGCCGACCGAGAGTTGGAGCATACCCGAGTAGACATTCTCAGCCTCGGGGATGAGGGGTGTCAGGCCGTAGCGATAGCGGCCCTCGAGGACCATTCCGAAGTCGAAGTCGTAGGCAAGGCCCGCCAGCAATTGGATGTTGAAGCGGTTGAACTGGCCGTCGAGGTCGACTTTGTCGTCATTGACTTTTGCGCCCGTGTGTACCAGGTAGTCAAACGAGGCGCCCATCTGGAGGTTGAGACCGTCGATCACATAGTACTTGCCGAGCACGGGCCTC
>JAGBYS010000171.1 GCA_017628675.1 Tidjanibacter sp. | reverse complement strand
CGAGTCACCCTTCTCTATTTTTTCCCTCTTGGCCCAAGGGAGGTTATGTGGGGGAGTGTATGCTCTACTCTTTGCGCGTTACAACGGCAGACCAGCCATCCTTCAGGTCACAACCCACGAAGGTCAGGCCCAACTCCTCGGCACGCATACGAATGGCCTGAATGTCGCCCTCCAGAATACCACTCATAATGAGTTCGCCCCCGGGGTTCAGCGCCTCGGTGTAGTGGGGCATATCGGCCAGTAGGATGTTGCGGTTGATGTTGGCCAGGATGGTGTCGTACCTCTTTCCTCGGATGGTGCTCACATCGCCCAGATAGACCGAAACTTTCTCCTCGACGCCATTGACTTGGCAGTTCTCGGTGCAGTTCTCGTATGCCCACTCGTCTATGTCGACGGCGTCGACACTCTCGGCATTACACATAGCGGCGATGATTGCCAACACACCCGTGCCACAGCCCATATCGAGCACCCTCTTGCCAGTGAAGTCACGCGATGCAGTCGCACGGCTCATCAGATAGGTGGTTGCGTGATGGCCTGTGCCGAAGGACATCTTGGGGGTGATGACGATGTCGAAACGGAATGTTGGATAGGGGTCGTGGAAGGGGGCACGGATGGCCACCACATCGTCCACCTCTACGGGCGGGAAATTGCTCTCCCACAGGGCGTTCCAATTCTGCGCCTCGATAACAATGTAGCGACGCTCCTGGATGCCATAGTGGGCGAGCAGAGCCTCCACACGATCGTAGTAGTCGGCCATCTTCTCCTGTGGGATGTAGGCCTTGAGGGTGTCGGGCTCGGTTGCGAAACTGTCAAATGGGTAGCAGGCCAATTCGGCAATCAGGATCTCCGCCAACTCGTCGTTGCAGAGGATGTTCAGCTCAATGTAATTCATAGTTTGTGTGTCTGAGTGTCTATAACTGTTTCAAAGGTAACACAAAATTCAGAATCTGCAAAACCTTCGTCGGCCTTGTTGTCGCCACTGCCGAGGGAGTGCTCTTGGGTGGCCGTGTTGCTGCTTGGGTGGCTTTCTCTCACTCGAGAGGGGCGTAGAGCACACTCTGGTGGCGGTTTGTAGAGGAAATGTTAAGTTTCTGTTATGCCCGTTTTAATTTATTGTTAATTAAATAAAGGTTGGGTGCGGGGGTGCAAAAAAGAGATTACATTTGTAGCGTGAAAATGTAATTATTCACCAATCAAACAATAAATGTCAAGTATTTACATCTTTGCCGTTATCGTGCTGCTGCTTCTTGCAGTCGGCGGCTTGTATGTGGGTGTTTCCAATGACGCTGTAAACTTTCTGAACTCGGCCATTGGCTCCAAAGCTGCACCCAAAAAAGTAATCCTCACGGTTGCATCCATTGGTATTCTTATCGGTGCGCTCACCTCGAGCGGTATGATGGAGGTGGCTCGTAGTGGTGTCTACTATCCACAATTCTTTACATTCCACGAGGTTATGATTCTCTTCCTCGGTGTGATGTTTGCCAATGTGATTCTGCTGGATGTCTTCAACTCGCTGGGTCTGCCCACCTCGACTACCGTTGCTCTGGTCTTCGGACTCTTGGGCTCGGCAATCGCTGTGTCGGTGACCAAGGAGCCCATCATTGGTGCCGATGGCAACCCCGAGACGCTCATCAACTCGGGCAAGGCGCTGGCAATGATTGCCGCCATTCTGCTCTCGGTTGTGCTGGCCTTCATCACAGGTACGGTGTTGATGTTCTTGAGCCGTCTTTTGTTCACCTTCCGCTACCACAAACAGCTCCGCCGTTGGGGTGCGCTGTGGTGCGGTGTGGCATTCACCATCATCGTCTACTTCGCCCTCATCAAGGGCCTCAAGTCTTCGGGCTTGGCTGTGGATCTGGTGGCCTATATCAACGACCACACGATGCTCTGCCTGGGCATTGTCTTTGTGGTCAGCTCGCTTCTGATGTTCCTTTTGCAGCTGCTGAAGGTCAACATCCTCAAGGTGACCATCCTGGCGGGTACTTTCTCGCTGGCTCTGGCATTTGCAGGTAACGACCTTGTGAACTTCATCGGTGTGCCTCTGGCGGGTCTTGACTCGTGGAGAATTGCCGAGGCTACGGGCAACCCCGATATGCTTATGGGCGCACTCAACAACCCCGTGAAGGCCGATACACTCTTCCTGATTCTTGCGGGCGCGATTATGATTTTGACCCTCTGGACCTCCAAGAAGACCCAGAATGTGAGCGACACGGAGCTTAGCCTCACCTCGACCCAGGACGATGGCGCTGAGAAATTCGGCTCGTCGGCATTCTCGAGGGCCATTGTGCGTGTGGCTGTGGGCTGTAGCCGTTGGTTCGAGGACCACACCCCCAAGAGGATGCGTGCGGCCGTATCGCGCCGTTTCGAGGCCCCCTCGGCTACCGAGCTGGGTGCCGACTATGGCCAGTATGACCTCATCCGTGCGGCTGTGAACCTCACCGCAGGCTCTATGCTCATCATCATCGGTACCTCGCTCCAGCTGCCCCTCTCGACCACCTATGTGACCTTTATGGTGGCAATGGGTTCGTCGCTTGCGGATAAGGCTTGGGGCCGTGAGAGCGCCGTATATCGCATCACCGGTGTGATTACCGTGGTGGCAGGTTGGTTCCTCACAGGTTTTGCCGCCTTCCTTATGGCTCTGGTGCTCACCCTTGTGCTCCACTGGGGCGGTGTGGTTGCCATCATTATCCTCTCGCTCCTGTGCGTCTATATGATGCTGCCCAAGAGGAGCAAGAAGAGCAAAGAGGAGGCCGAGGGCGTTAAGGTCAACCTTGCCGAGGCTGAGAATGAGGTGCTGGGTAATGTCATCGTGGAGGTGTGCCAGACTATGCAGGCCACTACCGACATCTACGCCCAGACCATCACCGCAACCCTCAATGAGGACCGCAAGGCTCTGCGCTCGCTGGTACGCCAGAGCAACGACCTCTTCTATGCGGCTCGCGAGAGGAAGTATGCAATGCTTCCCACACTGCATAAGTTCCACGAGGAGAACTACATCGACACGGGTCACTACTATGTTCAGGTTGTGGACTACATCAGTGAGATGTGTAAGGCTCTGGTGCATATCACCCGTCCTTGCTATGAGCACATCGACAACAACCACCGCGGTATGAGCGAGGAGCAGGTTGAGGACCTGACCTCGATCAATAACTCCGTATCGGAGCTCTACACTCGCATCAACGATATGTTGCAGTCCAACGACTTCGCCAATATCGACCTGGTGTTGGCTATGCGTGACGACCTGTTCGACCTGATTGCGCAGGCTATCAAGAATCAGCTCCGCCGCATCCAGAACAACTCCACCTCCACTAAGGCAAGTATGCTCTACCTGACCATCCTCAATGAGACCAAGACGATGGTACTCCAGAGCCGCAACCTGCTCAAGTCGCAGAAGTACTTTATGGAGGCCCAGAAGACCGAGACCAACCCTCTGTAGTGGGGGCGCAGATACGAAAAAACCGAGAGCAACGCAGCGTTGCTCTCGGTTTTTTTTTGTGGTCAAAGGGAAAGGGGAATTCAAAATTCAAAATGCAAAATTCAAAATTTTGAGGGGACTT
>JAGBYS010000170.1 GCA_017628675.1 Tidjanibacter sp. | reverse complement strand
ATAAGTACGCCCTGGTGCTGGACACCCTGAAGGAGCGCCACGCTGATCAGAGCGCCGAGTTGGAGCGTCTCCGCAGTGAGAACGAGGTTCTTCGCTCCCTCCTGTCGAAGAGCGCAGAGGAAGCCGCAGCATCCGAGGCCGCTTGTGCCGACGATTTGACGGCGGACGAGGCAGAGGAGACCTTTGAGGAGACCGTTGGTGAGGATTCCGATGAGGACTCGGAGGAGGATTCTGACGAGGACTCCGACGATCACCCGTGTGCGCCTGCCTGTGAGGAAGCCTCCGAGGAGGAGAACATAGAGGAGCCCGCCGAGGAAGAGGTTGCTGAGGAAGAGCCCGCCGAAGAGCCCATCGAAGAGCCCATCGAAGAGCCCATCGAAGAGCCCGTAGAGGAGGAGGTTGCTCCCGTAGAGGAGGAGTTTGCTCCCGTAGAGGTAGAGCCCGAGGTAGAGCCCGAGCACAATAGCCAGGAGGGACTCTTTGCCCTTTATGAGGACGAGGAGGAGCCCGAGGTGGAGGAGCCCGAGGTAAAGGATGAGCCCGAGGTAGAGGAGGAGCCCATCGAGGAGGTGGAACTTGAACTTGAGCCCGAGCCCGAGGTTGTAGAGGAGCCCGCCGAGGAGCCTGCTGAGGAGCCCACTGAGGAGGCCTTTGAGGAGTATTTCGAGGAGGAGGCCGATAGGGCCACCGTCTCGCTGCGCAACACCATCGGTGTGAACGACAAGATTATCCTGATGCGCGACCTTTTCAATGGCAATGGCGAGTACTACGACAGGGTGATTACCAAGCTCGACTCGTTCGATTCGCTCGACGATGCGATGATCTACATCCACGACAACTACCACTGGAACTCCAAGAGCGAGGGCGCACGACTGCTCGTTGAGCTCTTGGCCCACAAACTCTTTTAGTCTGCAACCTTAGCCCCGTTAGATAGATGTCCAAACTCTATATTATTCCCACTCCGATAGGCAATCTGGAGGATATCACGCTCCGAGCGCTGCGCCTTCTCAAGGAGGTGTCGGTGCTCCTGGCCGAAGACACCCGCACCTCGCAGGTGCTCCTGAAGCACTTCGGCATTGAGCGCAAACTCTACTCCCACCACAAGTTCAATGAGCACGCCACGGTGGACTTTGTGGCCTCGCGCATTGAGGCAGGGGAGAGTGTGGCCCTCATCTCCGATGCGGGAACTCCCGGTATCTCCGACCCCGGCTTTCTGCTGGTGCGCACCTGTTTGGAGAGGGGCTTGGAGGTGGAAACGCTACCCGGTGCAACGGCCTTTGTGCCCGCATTGGTGCAGAGTGGCTTCCCTTGTGACCGCTTCTGTTTCGAGGGCTTCCTGCCCCAGAAGAAGGGACGAAAAAAACGCCTTGCGGCCCTTGCCGAGGAGCCTCGCACAATGGTTTTTTATGAGTCGCCGTTCAGGGTTGTGAAGGCCTTGGGCGAGATGGCCGAGGCGTTTGGCTCGGAGCGCAGGGTGAGTGTGTCGAGGGAGCTGACGAAGAAGTTTGAGCAGACCGTAAGGGGTACGCTCGGCGAGGTTAAGGAGCACTTTGAGCAGACACCGCCCAAGGGCGAATTTGTGATCATTGTCGAGGGGCTTACCGGGCGCCGAAACTCTGGCGATGAGGACGATGAGTAGAAAACGGAAGGGAAGATTATATGAACGAGAACGAAAATCCTCAAATGGAGAATCAGGAGATAAATAAATTTCAGCGCTTTTGGGGCAGCCTGAAGAGTTTTATGAGTGGCAGGTTTGACCTGAGGGAGGGCAATGCCGACCAAGCGGATGTTGTGGATATTGTGCGCCGAAGCGTAGAGTTCAAGGGCACAAACCTTTGGGTACTGATATTTGCCATCCTCATTGCGTCGTTGGGTCTGAACATCAACTCCACAGCTGTGGTCATCGGTGCTATGTTGATTTCGCCCCTTATGGGCCCCATTACGGGTATCGGTCTGTCGCTCGGCATCAACGACTTCGATATGCTCAAGACCTCCTGGCGCAACCTGTTGCTGATGGTGGTTGTGAGCCTTGTGACCAGTGCGCTGTTCTTTGCCATCTCGCCAATCTCGACTGCCCGCAGTGAATTGTTGGCACGCACGAATCCCACCACCTACGATGTGCTGATTGCCTTCTTCTGCGGTCTGGCACATATGGTCGCCCAGACGCGCAAGGATAAGGTCTTCTTCTCGGTGGTGCTCGGTGTGGCTATCTCCAATGCCCTGATGCCCCCTCTGTGTACGGCGGGCTTCGGTATCGCCACGGGCAATATGCAGTTCCTCTTCGGGGCACTCTACCTCTTCACAATCAATGCCGTATTTATTGCGGTGGCAACCTATCTTGTTGTGCTCTTTCTGCGCTACGAGAAGAAGACCATCCTGGACCCCGTGAGGCAGAAGAAGAACAACCGCTATGTGGCCATTGTTATCGCTCTGGTGGGCATCCCCAGCATTCTCTTTGGTGTGAATATTGTACGCCGTACCACCTTCGAGGAGAATGTGGACAGGTATGTGTCCAAGGTCTTCCAGTTCAATAAGACTATGCTGGTCGATTACCAGAAACTCTACCACTACGAGGACGGCAAGTCGAGGGTTGAGGTGCGTCTGGTGGGTGAGCCCCTCTCGGAGGATGTCATCGACAATGCCCGTGCGCAACTGGTGGACTACGGCCTTGTGAAGACCGAACTTGTGGTGCGTCAGGCCGACAGGGACGAGCGTCTGGATGTGGGACAGTTGCAGAAGAGTTATGCCGAGATTATCGACCAGAAGAACGCCCGAATTCACGAACTCGAGGAGCGCATAGCCTCCTTTGCACCCGTCGATACGCTTGCCGGTGAGGATATCTCGCGCGAGATTGCAATGGTTGTGGAGAATGTGGCCTCGGTGTCGGTGTCGAAGCATACGACCTATGCCGACGGTGTGAAGATGGCCACCGAGGTTGTAGCCCTCGTTAGAGCCGAGGATGAGGCACTGCCCATAGACCTGGAGCGCATCAAAAGGTGGCTCGAGGTGAGGACCAAGAACGACGAGGTGAAGGTCCTCCAGGAGAGATAGGAGTAACGAAGAATTTTGTAGGATATATGGCAAAAGGGAAGGGTGATTTGAACTTTTTTCAGAGGGTGCTGTACTACCTTCTGGTTGGGGTGTGCAAACTTGTTGGTTTGTTGCCCTACTGCGTGCTCTACTACGGATTGGCACCCTTCATATATTTTGTTTGCTACCACCTGCTGGGCTATAGGCGTGGGGTGGTGAGGAGCAACCTTGAGGCCGCCTTCCCCGAGAAGAGCCCCGAGGAGAGGAGAGAGATTGAGCGCCGATTCTACCACCAACTCTCGGAGAATATGGTCGATGTTGTGGATATGACAAGTATGTCGCCAAGAGAACT
>JAGBYS010000169.1 GCA_017628675.1 Tidjanibacter sp. | reverse complement strand
TGGGCAAAACCCTTCCGAGCAAATTCTTTAATGCCACTTGCCGCGCTGTGAGTGGTATCAAACTCAACGACTTCAACTGCGGACTGAAAGCCTATCGCCGCCGCGTGGTAAAGAGTATCGAGGTGTTTGGTGAGATGCACCGCTACATCCCCATCCTTGCCAAAAAGGCGGGCTTTGGTCGCATCGGCGAGAAGGAGGTTACGCACTATGCTCGTCGCTATGGTGTGTCGAAGTATGGCTGGGAGCGACTGCTCAAGGGCTACCTCGACCTCATTACCGTGATGTTCGTGTCGAAGTATGGCCGCTCGCCTATGTACTTCTTCGGCGGTGCAGGCACGCTTATGTTCCTTGTGGGCTTTGTGGCCATCGTATGGATTGTGGTGGAGAAGTTCACCATCGCAAGGCCATTGACAAATCAGCCTCTGTTCTATATGAGTCTGGTGGCCATTCTGCTTGGCGTGATTCTCTTCCTGGCGGGCTTCCTGGGCGAGATGATCAACCGCAACGCCCCCGAGCGCAACCACTACTACATCGACGAGGAAATCAAGAAATAGAGCATTATAAATCAACTAAATAAGAGAAAGAAATGTTACAGCGAATACAGACCGTATATCTACTTCTGGTTGTGGCCCTGATGACCACACTCTGCTTTGTGCCTATGGCAACCTACAGTTCCAATGGCGTGGATGGCGCACTTGTTGCCTTCGATTTTTGGTGGCTGGGCTCCCTGTTTGCCCTTTGTGCTCTGGTGGCCTTTGTTGTCATCTGGCTCTTCAAGAACCGCCTTTTGCAGGTAAGGCTCCTTGTTGCAGAGGTTGTTCTTCTCGTGGGCGCACAGATTTTCTCGTTGTGGTACTCGATTGGTATCACTCGCCAGGTTGCCGCAGCCGGTGGTGCCAATATGTCCTCCATTGCTACCCCCACATTCTTCCCCCTGGTCTGCATCATTCTGGTGTGGCTGGCCATTAGGGGTATCCTGAAGGATGAGCGTCTGGTGCGCTCGCTGGACCGCATTCGATATAAAAGAAGTAACCCAAAAAAACAGCGGGCGGTCTGCACCGATTGGGTGCAGGCCGCCCTCTGTTTGCTCACTCCACAACTCGGTGGAAGGAGGTGTCGATGTGGAAGTAGGGACCCTCATTTCGGCGCACCAGGGCGAGGCCGTCCGAGAAGGAGAAAGCCTCCTGATAGATGAAGTCGGTGTGGCGACGGCCGTCGGTGGAGTAGTAGCCGAAGCGGCCATTGCGGCGTGCCACCACGAAACCCTCGCTAGCATCGCCCATCCAGTCGCACGCCACAGCCGAGAGTTGACGCCCCTGGCGGTCGTAGATGTGCCAGCGTCCCTGAGAGTCGGCCCCAACGGCCACATTCTCATCGCCATACCAGCAGAGTTGTTCCCACACATCATTCATCACCAGGCGGCCCGTGGTGTCCACCAGACCATAACCTCGAGGGGTGCGTATGACGGCTCGGCCCTCCTGGAAATCGTAGGCGGCAATGATCTCTCGCTCCACCTTTATCATCTGGCCGTCGTGGTGGCAGTAGCCCCATCGTCCACCACGCAGGTAGCGAACCATCTGGTCGCCCGCCATCTCCACTCGCTCACATAGGTCGAAATCCACCCTTGCAAACTCCTCCGTGGGGAGAGGTGCGGTCGTGGTGGCAATAGGGAAGTGGTTGGCCCCACGGCTTGTGAGCAGTGGGTGCAGAATCTCAAGCGACGCAAAGGGCTCGTGGGCGAGGGCACGAATGGCTGTTGCAATGTGCTGCTCGGAGGCACCATTAAGGAGTGCCGAGCAGAGGGTTGCGAGGGCTGTGGAGCCGTGATATTCGGCTGCCGAGAGCAGACACCTCAGACGCCTTTGCTCCTCATCCTTGGAACTATGTGGCTCGGCCGAGAGCGCTCTGTAGGCCTTTAGGTCCGAGGCTGCCATGAAGAGCAGAAGTGAGGCCTTGCCCAGGGCTATATGGTCGTTGCGCACGGGCTCCGCTATGAGTGGGCGGTCGCCAAGTCGGAGGTTGCACCCCTCATCGAAGCAGATGCGCCCCCTGTTGAGCGCACCGTGGCCTATGGGTGAGGCTGTCGCAGCGGCAATGCTCTCCAGGGCCATACGAATACGGTTGCGCCTTTTGGCGGAGCAGTTCAGGCGGATGAACTCCTCAATGGGTGTGTGGGCCTCCTGCAGGAGCGCAGGGAGAGTGTGTGGAGCCCCGAGGTTGTCGAAGACTATGAGCGCATCGGGGATGTACTCCGCTCGGGCAAAGAGCGGCGAGGTGTGGCGACACCGAAGGGCTATCTCGCTTGTTGGTAGCGAGAAGTGACTGGCGGTGGGGAGCGAGAATGTCCACTCTCTGTTGCGTCCGACAAGTGGCAGGATTACAAGGCCTGCCTTGGATTGTGGCTCTCGGGCAGGGTCGGGGTGAAGGTCGCCAAGTAAGGGTGAGAGTTGTCGGGGGTTGCCGATGGCGTCGGTGTATGAGGTGATGGGTAGCATTGCGTTGGGGGTTAGAGCATTAGGTCGGTGCTGAGAGTGCCAATGGAGAGTAGTGCAACGAGTTCGCTGACGGAGGCATTGACAGCCAGCGCCCTGAAGGGAGGCCTGCCACCACGGAACTCGATGATGTCGTTGTCGTAGAGTTGGGGCATAGTGCTCGAGATGTCGTAGAGCAGTCGTGCGTGGCGCCCAATGACGGAGTGTTCGCCCTCGGAGGGGAAGCAGAGGTGGGGTAGGTGGGCCGAGCCCTCGGTGGCGAGTAGGATGTTTATAAGGAGCGTGTTGCCGTCTTGAGTGTGACACTCCTTGAGCCTTGTGGCCAGACGGATAATCTCGTCCGATGGGACATCGGTGGCCTCGCCGTCGGAGATGTTTATGACAATGGGCGGAAAACTCTCGGGATGCTTGCGACACCATTGGCCACACATCTTTGTGGCCAGTGCCAGGGCCTTGCCCATAGGGGTGCGACCTTTGGCCTCGGGGGTGAGCCAATGGCGTCGTTCGACGATGGTCTGGAATGTTTCGCGCGAGGGGAGTGTTCGGGATATGAGGTGGGTTTTGACGGGGGTGTCTATGGCGTTTATTTTGGTTATGCTCTGAAAGCCGCCGCCGAGCAGATTGCGTGCCTCCGAGCCCGAGTAACCAATGATGCCGATGTCGAAGTAGTCGCCCACGAAACGCTCTCGCCTTGAGTGAATTATGATCTCCTCCAAGAGCCCGTTTATGATGTTGCAAAGCGCCTCGGCCTTGGTCACGGTGCGCCCCTCGAAGGGTACCTCTTCGGCCATAGAGCCCGATTGGTCCAGGAGAATCAGAAAGGCCCCTTTGTGGGCACGGGTGATTTGTGATTGATACATAGTAGTAATTCGTTGAGGTTGTTAGTTTTATAGTCGGTGGAGTAGAGGCTCTGGAGCAGTTCTAAAAGTGGGGGAGTGTCGTCCAAAATCCTGCTAAGTTCACCCCTTTTGTTCTGGCTCGGCAGGGCTACGAGCACTTCGCCCGTGGCCAGATGTGGGGCTCGCTCCAGAGCGGCAAGGGAGGTGAGCAGGAGGGCTATGGCGTAGTCGTCTATGTGGCTGTCGTAGGCCGAGCCTCGTGCGGGGTGGATGTAGGGTGGAGTGCCCATCTCTCCCGACCACTCAAGCCCGGGGCCGAAGAGTGCGTCGCAATCGACCAACACCATCTCCCCATCCCTGCGGACAATGATGTTTTCGCTCTTCATATCGCCGTGGCGCCATGGGCTCTGGAGGATGTCGAGTGCCAGCCTGCAGAACTCCTCTCGGAGTCTTCGCAGGGCCTCGGTGTCGCGGTTGTGGAGTGCGTGGCGAATATGCCAGTCGAGGTTGTGCCCCTCCTGCCACGGATAGATTGCAACATCCACATACCTCTCGCCCGCCCACAGCTCCTCTGGCAGATAGGTGGGGTGGATGATGTGGCTGCAGGGTTGGGCACCGAGCACGGCGCACACTTTGCTAAGGTGGGG
Source organism: Tidjanibacter sp. (assembly GCA_017628675.1). Lineage (GTDB taxonomy): Bacteria > Bacteroidota > Bacteroidia > Bacteroidales > Rikenellaceae > Tidjanibacter. The sequence goes on along the minus strand of JAGBYS010000169.1, from coordinate 77 downwards.
CCTTGGCTGGGTGTAGCACTTTAGAGCGTAGCGGCCTCCCCGCCATAGCACCTCAAAGACGATTGCATAACGACCCG
>JAGBYS010000168.1 GCA_017628675.1 Tidjanibacter sp. | reverse complement strand
GCAGATGGGGCATTGTGGTGCTCTATGTGCTTCTTTGTGGGCTCTACTTTTCGCCCATCGCAGCGCCCTATAAGATTGTCTATCCTCTTGTGCTACTGACCATTAGCTCCCTTGGCGCAAGCGAGCCCCTGCTCACTTTGGCACTTGCCTTTTCGGCCCTTGGTGACCTGTGTGGTGCCGAGGGTGAGTTGCTGCTCCAGATGGGTGCCTTTGCGGCGGCGCAGGTGTGCTACCTGGTGCTGTTTGCAAGGCGCATTGCGCGCCCTTCCTCCTCGAGGCTAGTGCTCGCTATGCTTGTTCCCACCCTGCTCTTGGTGGGTGCTTTTGTGGCGATTATTCCCGCAATTGAGGACTCTGTGGTGGCTATCGGGGCGGTGGTCTACGCACTTCTGATTGGGGCGGTGGTCACCCTTGCGGGCCTCTCGAAGGGGGTGGCGGCGTGGATTGGCGCAACGCTCTTTGTGCTCTCCGACTTTGCGCTTGCCTACTCGCTATTTGTGGCCCCCAATGCGGCCCTTCTGCATTTGTCGCTTGTGCCCTATTTTGCCGCTCAGATACTGCTCTGGTTGGGTCTTGGCAAGAGGTGACAAAGAGCGATTACAACCATACAAAAAGCCGCCAACCCTCAGTGGGTCGGCGGCTTTTTATGTTGCTTTGCGACAACGACTTACTCCACAAAGGCGTGGCGGTAGCCCTGAACATCGTTCCAGTGGCCACGGGTGAAGTCGGGCACTGCTACGGGAGCGTTGCCGTTCTCGATGGAGATGCGGGTGAGCTCGGCCAGGCAACACCACTCGGCCAGGTCGTAGACATCCATATCCAGAGGCAGACCATTCTGCAGGCAGTAGATGAGCCTGTAGTCCATAATGAAGTCCATACCTCCGTGGCCGCCTACCTCCTTGGCCCTTGCCTCGAGGTCGCGGTGGATGGGGTGTTTGTACTGCTCCACGAGGGCAGCGTGGATGTCTGCGGGCACAGCGCCGTGGGCGTTGAGGTTGTCGAGGTCAATGGCGGGGTTCTCCTCCACCTGGGTGGGGCGCAGACAGATCTGCTCAATGGGGTACTTGCTGGCGTAGCCATCGGTGCCGGTGAGCGAGTACATACGGCTGTAGGGGCGGGGGGTCATCACATTGTGCTGGATGTGGATGGTCTTGCCCTGGGCGGTCTGGATGAGGGTGAGGGTGTGGTCGCCATTCTGGAACTCCACATCCTTATTGGCAACGCCAAACTTCTGGGCCATCTTCTTGCCGTTGAACGACTTGGTGTCCATCGACACGAGGGTGGTCATCCTGTCGCCACGGTGGATGTTGAGGGCCTGAGTCACAGGGCCGATGCCGTGGGTGGGGTAGACATCGCCACGGTGCTCGTTGTTGTAGTCCAGGCGCCAGTTGTTGTAGTACTCGCCCCAGTAGTCCTCCAGGTTGTGGATATAGGAGCCCTCGGCGTGGATAACCTCGCCCAGAAGGCCCTGCTGAGCCATATTGAGTGCGGTCATCTCGAAGAAGTCATAGACGCAGTTCTCGAGCTGCATACAGTGTTTGCGGGTGCGCTCCGAGGTGTTGATAAGGGCCCAAATCTCGTCCAAGGTCATAGCCGCAGGCACCTCAATGGCCACGTGCTTGCCGTGCTCCATAGCGTAGACGCCAATGTTGGCGTGGTTTTTCCAGTCGGTAACGACATATACAAGGTCCAGGTCCTCGCGGTCGCAGAGCTCCTTCCAGGCATCCTCCGAGCCTGAGTAGGCAGCAGCCTCGGGCAGACCTGCCTTGCGGAGGATAGCCTGTCCCTCCTCAACCCTCTCGGGCACGATGTCACACAGGGCGGTGATCTCCACACCAGGGATGTTGATGAGGCGCGTCACGGCACCGTCGCCGCGCATACCCAGGCCAATGATGCCGATGCGTACAACCTCCAGTTTGGGAGCGGTGAGGCCCACTGCGTGCTCCTGACCTGCAGGCCTCTTGGGAACCTCGACCTCTATGGGTTTGATGGTGCTGTTGCAAGCCACAAGGCCCAACAGCGCAACGCCTATAAGCGTGGTGAAAAATCTGTTTTTCATAGTGTTATGTATGTTTTAGATTGTGAGCATAATATCCGAAACAAAGGTATGATTTTTTCTCCGAGAAAACAAATGGGGGAGTTGAGAGATGAGGAAGGGCCGAAAGGGCGAAAGGGGCTAAAAGGGCCAAAAGGCAGAACGACCCCGTCCTAAAGGGGGACTATAATAGGGCCTATAAGACTTATAAGACCTATGGGACCCATAAGCCACATAGGCCTCATTAGCCCCATAAGCCCCATAAGCCTTGGGTCGGTTGACTATAAAAAGTGGGGAAATTTGACGCAAGTGCAGATTGTGAGGGGATTTTTGTGCCAAAGAAGGAGCGGACTCCACAGGTGCCTTCGGGCACTCCGAGTGAGGGTGGTGCTATGGAAAGAATATGGGAAAGTTTGCCCCCCCACGCACAAAAACTCAGAAAAAGAGATGAATGTTAGGCACACAAAAAACCACCTCCGCAGTTTACTGGCGTAAATGAGGAGGTGGTTTTGCAGTGT
>JAGBYS010000167.1 GCA_017628675.1 Tidjanibacter sp. | reverse complement strand
AGTTGTGCGCGTCTATTCTCCAACCAATCTGTGGCTCAACAAATAGGCCGTCGTAGTCGCAATCATCCCTGCCTCCTGGAGCTAATCCGAAGCCGTATCTTGCCACAAGGCCCAATGTGTAGCCCGCGTCAATGCTGGCGTAGATGTCGCCCACGCTGTAGCCAACGCGCAGAAATAGAGGTATATCCAACTCATTGTGTTCGTTTTTTCGCGGGAAATCCTTTAGTTTGTACGATGATGCGATACGAAGGCCCAAGCCCGCTCCCACTCTCCAGTGGCTATCAATGTTATACTGGGCCACAAACTCGGGAGTGAGCGATATGGTGGCTTCCCTATCGACAACGCCAATGCCTGTTTTGAAGTCCGTATCAACAATTCCCACACCCGTTGAAACCTCCACAGAGATGGTGAGTCGGTCCTGTGCCGACGCCAAAGTTGGCAGTGCCAAAATGATGGCTAAAAGTAGAAGGACTTTTTTCATAGTGCTAATGGTTTTGTGTGTTATTTGCAGAGTCTTTGGTAGTTGCAGTGGAGTAGTTCGTGGTTGTCGTCGTAGAGGTGCATACCGTTGCCCTCGCAGTAGCGCCACATCTTACACTCCTTGCACTCGCCCTTGCGTGCCCACGAGCGGTCGCGGAAGGGTTTGAAGCGGTTTTGCCACACCTCCCAGATGTCGTCACGGTAGATATTGCCCTGATCGAAACCGGCTCGTATGCTTGTGCAGCCCGAGAGCGAGCCGTCAATCTTGATACCTATAATACTAACGCCCGCCATACAGCCAAAGAAGTTATCCCTCACCTCGGCCTCGTAGCCACCGAGGAAACCCTCGCAGGCGTAGTTGCACTTGATGCGGCCCTCCTTGCGCGTTTCGGCAATGAACTCCATAAAGCCACGATACTCCTCCGATGGGAGTTGCAGGGCCTCGTCTTCGGCCGCACGACCCACGGGGAAGATCGTAAAGAGCCTCCACGCCTTGCATCCACGCTCAATGAGGAACTCCTTGAACTCCCTGAGGTACTTGTAGTTATCGCGATTGACACAGGTGACCACATCGTAGGCAATGCCCTTGGTGTGGGTAATGACATCCAGAGCCCTTACGGCATTCTTCCAGCTGTTGGGATTCTGGCGGATGTAGTTGTGCTGCTCCTCGAAGCCATCCATCGAGAGGGTGATGGAGCGTAGGCCCGAAGCCACGAGCGAGCGCATACGCTCTGCCGTCAGGAGCATACCATTGGTCACAATGCCCCAGGGGTATTCGCGTTTGTAGAGTTCGCGACCCACCTGCTCGAGGTCCTTGCGACAGAGTGCCTCGCCACCCGTGATGACAACCATAACCTTGTGAGGATCAACGTGTGGAGTGATTTTGTCCACGGCATTGAGGAAATCCTCGGCGGGCATATCGGGGGTGAGTGAGGATGAGCGGCAGTCGCTACCGCAGTGTCTGCAATTGAGATTGCAACGCAGAGTGCACTCCCAGAAAATCTCCTTTAGTTCGTGTTTCTCGGCAAGCTCCTTTTTGATTCCAGAAAAGAGTCCCAAGGCTATTCGCTTGCGAAGGCCTAACTTTATGCTTGTCATAGTTTGAAGTAGTTTTGTGGTGAAAGGTATGGGTGGGCGGACTATTTCTCCTGAAGGATGATGCTCACATTGTTGTAGTTGCTTGCTGTGACAACTATGCGTCTATCCTCGAACTCTCCGTTTGCGGGGCCGTCGATGTCCGACGCCAAGAGCGTTCTTTTGTTTCTGAAGTCGTTGAACTGCAGACTAAAATAGCCATCTTTGTCGGTGAAAACTTGGGTGTCCGTGCCTTGCGAGGAGATGCAAATGTTCTCTATGGGCTTCAGGTTGCTATCCACCACATAGCCTTCGGCGAAGTTGAACGAAGGGTCATACTCCTGTGGCTCTATGCCGTAGCAAGCAGTAAGGATGGGGGCTGCCGAGAATCCTAAGATGCTGAGGAAGAAGTTTTTGAGTCCGCGTTTCATACTTTTGAGGTTTTAGTTTAGGGATCCTTCTATATGTATAGATGCAAAAAGGACCCGATTTGTTGCATCGGGTTCAACTTTTTTGCATTTATTTTATATAAGTGGTCTGCTTTTTAGGCTTGCGACTCCTCGAAGAAGCTCCACAGAGCGTCGCCTACGGGCACGGGGGCCACGATTTTGATGGGCTCCTTCCTTACGGGGTGGATGAATTCCACGCTGCGCGAGTGGAGCGAGATTCCTCCGCCCTGATTGGAGCGTTTGGCTCCATACTTAAGGTCGCCTTTAATGGGGCAACCCACCTTGGAGAGCTGACAACGAATCTGGTGGTGGCGGCCTGTGATGAGCTCAACCTCAAGGAGTTTGTAGTTCTTGCTGCCGCCCAGCATACGATACCTCAACTCGGCCCTCTTGGCGTCGCCTTTCTGTGAGTTGTAGGCTACGGCCTTGTTGGTTTTGCCGTCACGAGTGATGAAGTGTACGAGTGTGCCCTCCAACTCCTCAGGGGCCTCCTCCGTAACGGCCCAGTAGCGCTTGTCGATCTTGCGGTCGCGCACCATCTCGTTGAGCCTCACCAGAGCCTTGCTTGTCTTGGCGAAGATTACCACGCCGCTCACGGGCCTATCGATGCGGTGAACAACACCCAGGAACACCTCGCCGGGCTTGTCGTCACGCATCTTGATGAACTCCTTGATCTCGTCCTCGAGTCCGGGGGTACCCTCGGTGTCGGACTGCACCAGATCACCAGCGTGTTTGTTTACTGCCAAAATGTGGTTGTCTTCGTAGAGTATGTCTTGTTTCTTGAACATAGTTTCTTCTTTTTGATTTTGTGGTTTGAGTTAGGGAGGAGTTGTTAGAGCGAGAAGGTGAAAGGCATCAAGTCGCTTGCCCTGTCAACGACTGTGGCTGTACCTGCACCGCTCATAATTACACTGAAATCAAGGCCTTGGCGTTTCTCGACATCGTGCAGCACCTGTCGGCACTGACCACAAGGATAGCACTCCCTAAGGCTTGGGCGTGAGGCTATGGCCAGGGCTACAATCCTATCCTGGGGGCAGGAGGCCTGGTGGTGGTAGAGGAGTGTACGCTCGGCACAAAGACCTGCGGGATAGACCTCGCTCTCCACATTGCTACCCGTGATGATGCGACCGCTCTCAAGTCGTGCGGCAGCTCCCACTCTGAAGTTAGAATACTCCGCAATGGCCCTCTCGCAAGCGCTCTCCGCTGCCTCGATAAGTTCCCTATCCTCGGTGGGCATATCCTGGATAGATGCGTAGTGTTTGTACTCCAATTTTAGAATCTTCTCCATAATCTCACTTTCTATATGGTTTGTGATACTTCCTTTGAGGGCGCAACCGTTGTGCTCCCTCGTATAATTATAGTAGGTAATTCTTTTTCCCTCCTATCAATCGCAAGGCTACTCCCAAGGCCAGCACCAGGTGCGAGTCTTCACGGTGTAGCTGTTGCCATCGGTGAGCAGCACTTTGCACTTGTTGCGGGTGGTGAAAATGGGGTTGATGTACTGCTTGAGCAGCTCCGAGTTACCACTCTGAGCAACAGTGCCGTATGCCTCGTTTTTCCTCATAAAGAATACCTCCATCCATACGCTCCACTTGTTGCCGTTTTTGCCTGCGGTGCCAATCTCATCTCCTTTGTCAATCTTGGCTCCCTGGGCCACGCTCACGCTCTCAAGGCCGCGCAGCTGGGTGTAGATTCCATCCTCGTGGCGGATGAGAATACGGTTCTCCAGAGCCTCCTCGACAACGCCTGCTCGGGGTGCAAAAACTGCACCAGACTTGGTGGTCGTAAGCTCCCAAGCGCAGAAGTCTACAAGGTTGTTGCTCCTGCCAAGGCCCAACTGAACGGGAGTCAGCGAGGTGGCTACAACCTGTGCACCTTTGGCCAGGGGAAGGCGGTATACTGCGTCGGTCTGGGGATTATCTGCTACAAGCAGTGTCTGTGCGCTCAGTGCGAGGGTGCAGATGAGTGCCGAAAGGGTGATAAGTACTCGTTTCATCGTTTTATAAGTTTTACTACATTTTCAACGTGGTGGGTGTGGGGGAACATATCCACGGGCTGAACGGCCACAATCTTGTAGTGCTCGTTCATAAGTGCCAGGTCGCGGGCCTGGGTTGCAGGGTTGCAGCTCACGTAGACCATCCTCTCGGGTGCGGCACGCAGGATTGTTGCAATCACATCCTCGTGTACACCGGCTCTTGGGGGGTCGAGAATGACCACATCGGGGCGGCCGTTGTGCTCCACGAACTCGTCATTCATAACATCCTTCATATCGCCCGCATAGAAGGTGGTATTGGTGATGTTGTTGATGGCCGAGTTGACCTTTGCATCCTCAATGGCCTCCTCGACATACTCCACGCCAACCACACTTTTAGCCTTGGCGGCCACGAAGTTGGCAATGGTGCCGGTACCCGTGTAGAGGTCATAGACAACTTCGTCGCCCTTGAGGTCGGCGAACTCGCGCACAACCTTGTAGAGCTCGTAGGCCTGCTCGGAGTTGGTTTGGTAGAACGACTTGGGACCCACCTTAAACCTCAGGTTCTCCATCTGCTCGAAGATGTGGTCACGACCCGCATAGAGGATGGGCTCACGGTCGCCAAGCGAGTCGTTGAGCTTGTCGTTTATCATATAGACGAGCGAGGTGATCTGGGGAAAAGTGACCTTCAGGTGCTCCATAACGCTCTCGATGGCCTGCTGGTCATCCTCGGCAAAGACGACGATGACCATAATCTCGCCCGTCGAGGCGGTGCGGATGATGATGTTGCGCATCAGGCCCGAGTGCTGGCGGATATCGTAGAAGGAGATTCCCTCCTGGATGCAGAAACGCTTAATCTCGTTGCGAATCTCGTTGGAGGGCGAAGCCTGCAGGTGGCAGTAGTCGATGTCGAGAATCTTGTCGAACATTCCGGGAATGTGGAAACCCAATGCTGGGGTGTCGGCAATCTCCTCTCCACGAGCTACCTCCTCATAGGTCTTCCAACGCTTGGGTGCGAAGGTGAACTCGAGTTTGTTGCGATAGTGGTCGGTCTTGGCCGAGCCTAAAATGGGGCTAATTTCGGGCAGTTCGAGGTGGCCGATGCGTGTGAGCTGGTCCACAACCTGCTGCTGTTTGAAGGCTATCTGCTCGCTGTAGGGGATGTTCTGCCACTTGCAACCACCGCACACGCCAAAGTGGGCACACATAGGCTCCACCCTCAGGGGCGAGCGCTCGATGTACTCGGTTACATAGCCCTCCATATAGCGGCGGCGCTTGGTGCGAATCTGTACATTTACCACATCTCCGGGAACGGTCAGGGGAACGAACACAACGATGTCGTTCCACTTGCCCATAGCGTTGCCTTCGGCTGCCAGAGAGGTTATCTTAAGTCCCTCCAAATGAGGGTGTCTGTTTCTTGCCATTGCTTGTTGTTTATTATTATCAAACAAAGATACTAATTTTCTCAAAAATAATCACTACATTTGTAGGAAATATTAGTTTTTACCCCTCTAAAGGGGCAAACGAAAGAAATTTGGACAAAATAAAAGCAAAAAGTATATGACAAAAATTGCGCGTTTTGTGTTCAATCACTTCGGGGTGAACAGCTATCTGCTATGGGATGAGAAGAGTGGGGAGGCGCTTGTTGTGGATCCCGGATGCGTCAATGAGAGTGAGATGGGAAGACTCTCGGAGTTCATCGCCGACAAGGGTTTGAAGCCCGTGGCTGTTGTGCTAACCCACGCCCATCCCGACCATATGGGAGGTGTGGCGTTCATCAAGAAGGCCTACGGTGTGCCTCTGGCGCTCCACTCGGCCGATAGTGAGCTGCTGAAGATAGCCCCTGCCTATGGCGCACAGATGATGTTCAACATCCCTGCACTCGAGGCCGAGATTGACCTCTCGGTGCAGACTTCGCTGAAGTTTGGAGAGTGTGTGGCGGAGGTGATTCACACCCCTGGTCACTCCAAGGGCGGCGTGTGTCTTTATGTGGCAGAGGATGGAATCCTGCTGTCGGGCGATACGCTCTTCTCGGGCAGTATAGGCCGCAGCGACCTGCCCGGTGGCGACTACGATGAGCTTATGAGTAGCATTATTGAGCGCTTGTTGCCACTCGGTGGCGGCGTTGCCGTACATCCCGGCCACGGCTCGGAAACCACCATTGCACAAGAAGTTAATACCAATCCCTTCATTGGCGAAGTGCTTGAGGGAGGATTCAATAAACCCTACGAAGAGTAATGAGAATAGATATACTGACGGTCGTTCCTGACCTTCTTACCTCGCCCCTGAATGAGTCCATTCTGCGTCGTGCGCAGGAGAAGGGCCTTGCCGAGATTGTTGTGCACAACATTCGTGACCACACCCCCTATAAACACGGCCAGGTGGATGACTACCCCTTTGGCGGTGAGGCGGGAATGGTCATGATGATTGAGCCCGTATATAGACTTATCGAGAAACTAAAGAGTGAGCGCCACTACGACGAGATTATCTTCACCTCGCCCGACGGCGCAACCTACAACCAGCAGGAGGCAAACCGCCTCTCGACGCTGGAGAATATCATCATCCTCTGTGGCCACTACAAAGGCATCGACCACCGCATCCGCGAGCATATCATCACCAAGGAGATTTCGGTCGGTGACTATGTGCTGACGGGTGGTGAGCTGGCAGCTGCCATCATTGCCGACAGTGTGGTGAGGTTGTTGCCTGGTGCCATTGGCGATGAGGAGTCGGCGCTGACGGACTCCTTCCAGGATAACCTGCTGGCACCCCCCATCTACACCCGTCCTGCCGAGTTCAATGGTTGGCGTGTGCCCGAGGTGCTGACCTCCGGTAACTTTGCCAAGATTGAGGCTTGGAGGGAAGAGCAGGCCTACGAAAGGACCAAACTTTTGAGGCCCGATTTGTTGAAATAAGCGGCGCAAAATGAGATACTATCTGATTGCAGGAGAGGCGAGTGGCGACCTTCACGGTGCCAACCTTATGAAGGGCATACTTAAGGCCGACCCCGAGGCGGTGTTCCGCTTCTGGGGAGGCGATCGTATGGCCGAGGTGGGCGGCAGGGAGAATCTGGCTAAGCACTATAAGCAGACATCGTTCTTTGGTGTTGCGGATGTGCTCAGGCATCTTCGCACAATCTTCTCGCAATTGGATGAGTGTAAGCGTGATATTGTGGCCTTTGGGCCCGATGTGGTGATACATATCGACTACCCTGGCTTCAATTTCAAGGTCGCTAAGTTTGCCCACTCGATGGGGATCCCCACCTTCTACTACATCTCGCCCAAGGTGTGGGCGTGGAAGGAGCGTAGGGTGGAGATGATCCGCAAGTGGGTAGATAGGCTCTTTATCATCTTCCCATTTGAGAGGGAGTATTTCCGTAAGCGTGGCATAGAGGCCCATTATGAGGGTAACCCCATTATGGACTCCATCGCCCAAAGCCTTGCCGAGGTGCCATCGAAGGAGCAATTTGCTCTGGAAAACGGACTCGATTCAAGGCCCATTGTGTCGCTCCTGGCGGGCTCGAGAAAGAACGAGATAAAGAAGAATTTGGCCTTTATGGTGGCACTCTCGAAGGCCCACCCCGAGTGGCAATTTGTGGTTGCGGGAGTGTCGTGGCTCGATAAAGGGCTCTATGAACAGCTCCTTGAGGGTAGTGATGTTAAGGTGTTGATTGATAAGACCTACGCACTGCTGAAACACTCCGATGCGGCGGTTGTCTGCTCGGGTACTGCTACCCTCGAAACGGCTCTGATTGGCACCCCCGAGGTTGTGTGCTATCGTATGGATGAGTTCTCCTATCGTGTGGCGAGGGCGTTTGTGAAGATTGGCTTCATCTCGCTCGTTAATATCATTATGGATAGTGAGGTCGTAAGGGAACTGATTCAGCACGATATGACCGTCGAGAAGGCATCCGAGGAGCTGAAGGCCATAGTCGAGGGTGGTGCGAAACACTCGAAGATGATGGAGGACTACGCAGCCATGCAGAGGGTTGTTGGTGGTGCCGGTGCATCGGATAGGTTTGCTGCCCGAATGGTAGAGATTCTTAAAGAGAAGAGAGTAACGAAATGAAGATTATATGTATAGGGCGTAACTACGCCGACCACATAAAAGAGTTCGACAATGGCGCCCCCACCGAGGAGCCCATCTATTTCCTCAAGCCCGATACGGCGCTACTGAGGAATAACGACCCGTTTTTCATCCCCTCATTCTCGGAGCAGGTGGACTACGAAACCGAACTTGTGGTGAAAATAAATAGGGTGGGTAAGTGCATAGAGGAGCGCTATGCCCACCGATACTACGACGATGTGGGTCTCGGCATCGACTTCACCGCCCGTGACCTTCAGCGCAAGGCTATGGCGGCAGGTCACCCCTGGGAGAAGGCCAAAGGATTCGATCGCTCGGCGGCTATCTCTCCTCGCTTTCTCTCGCTCTCGGAACTGGGAAAGAGTGTGGATGAGTTGCGCTTCGAGATGAGCCTCAATGGCGAGGTACGCCAGGTGGGCGAGCCTAAGGATATGATCTTCTCGGTGGATAAGATTATCAGCTACCTTTCGCGCTATATGACTCTGAGGATGGGTGACTACATCTTTACGGGTACTCCCTCGGGTGTCGGCCCTGTCCGTAAGGGGGATGTGCTGAGGGCTTCGTTGGAGGGTCAGGAACTCTTGAACTTTGACATTAAGTAGTGATTGCTATGTTGTTGAAAGATAGACTCAAAGAGTATGAGGTGTTGCTGGCGAGCAAGTCGCCACGCCGCCGCCAACTTTTGGCCGATTGTGGCATTGAGTTTCGTGTGGCCGAAGGGCGAGATGCCGAGGAGTGCTACCCTGCGGATATGCCTCTGGAGGAGGTTGCGGAGTACCTTTCGCAGCTCAAGAGTGATGCCTATGCGGATGTGCTCGAGGGTGGTCAGGTGCTCATTACGGCCGATACGGTAGTCATTGCCGGTGGAGAGATTCTCGGCAAACCCAAAGATAGGGAGGATGCGCTGCGTATGCTCTCGCTGCTCTCGGGAGCGGAACATAAGGTCATAACGGGTGTTACACTGCGCACGCGAGATAGACATAGGAGCTTTGCGTGCGAAAGTAAGGTGCGCTTTAGGGCTCTTGAGAGGCCGGAAATGGAGTACTACATTGACACCTATCACCCCTACGACAAGGCTGGTGCCTACGGAATTCAGGAGTGGATTGGCTATGTGGGCATTGAGGGTATCGAGGGCTCGTTCTACAATGTGATGGGCCTGCCGATCCAAAGACTCTATGTGGAGCTGGAAGATTTTTTGAAATACTAACTATCAGACTATAATAAACTTATGAAAAAAATTCTATTGACTTGTGTGGCCTTCGTGGCGACCGCAATGAGCACTTTTGCCGATGAGGGAATGTGGCTTCCCTGCCTTATCGGCGAGCGCATTGAGGATATGAGGGCCAAGGGTTTTGAACTCACCGCAGAGGATATCTATAGTGTCAATCAGGCGGCCCTGAAGGATGCTATTGTGCTCTTTGGTCGTGGCTGTACGGGTGAGATTGTGTCCGAGAAAGGTCTGCTGCTGACCAATCACCACTGTGGCTATGGTCAGATTCAGTCCCACAGCTCGGTGGAGCACGACTACCTGACCAATGGCTTCTGGGCGATGAATCAGAGCGAGGAGCTTCCCAACCCCGGACTGACGGTCTCGTTTCTGCATCGTATGGAGGATGTGACCGATAGGTTGGCCGCCGGTGAGAGCGTTAACGAGATTATTCGTATGGCTCGCGAGGGTGGTAAGTATACCGCCTCGGTGGAGGGACTCTACTACGGCAATAAGAGCTATCTGTTTGTCTATAAGGTCTATAAGGATATCCGCCTTGTGGGTGCGCCCCCTTCGAGCATTGGTAAGTTTGGTGGCGACACGGACAACTGGATGTGGCCTCGCCACACGGGCGACTTCTCCATCTTCCGCATCTATGCCGACAAGAACAACGAGCCTGCGGAGTTCTCCGTGGATAATGTCCCCTACACCCCCAAGCGCCACTTCACCATCTCGACCAAGGGCGCCAAGGAGGGCGACTTCACATTTGTCTATGGTTTCCCCGGCTCCACTCGTGAGTATGTGACAAGCGACTTTGTGGACTACACTCTGAACCACTCCAACCCTGCGAAGATTAAGCTCCGCACCCTGCGTCTGGATATCATCTCCGAGGCACAATCGCAGGATGCCGCAACACGCATTATGTATGCCTCCAAGCACGCCAACATCGCAAACGCTTGGAAGAAGTGGCAGGGCGAGAGCCTTGGTCTGGAGAGGCGCAATACGGTGCAGAAGAAAAGGGACTATGAGGAGCGTTTTGAGCAGTGGGCCGTGGGCTCCGAGTTTGAGGGCGTGCTCGGCCAGCTCCACGAAAAGTATGCCTCGCTTCTCCCCTTTGCGATGGCTCGCGACTACTACAATGAGGCAATCTATGTGATTGAGCTTCTGGGCTATGCCGGTCGTGGTGCCGACAATCTGCGCGAGGGTCACTATAAGGACTACTCGCCCGAGATTGACCGCAAGATTGCTGTTGCTATGCTCACCGAATTTATGGCCGGTGTGGGCGAGCAGTTTGTGCCCGAGTGGCTCCGTGAGCAGCTCGCTCAGCAGGGCTCGGTTGAGAATTTTATTGGCTGGCTCTTCGAGGAGAGTAGGTACTCGTCGCGTGAGAGATTTATGGAGGCCAAGGCTTCGGGCTACGACTTTGCCAATGATCCCGCAACCCTTATGCGCAAGGCTTTTGACGATAAGGCGCTGGAAATGATCGCTCCCGACTATGCCAACCTCTCGCGCGAGATTAATAGGCTCTATAGGGTCTATATGCGTGGTCAGATGGCCTTCGAGAGCGAGCGTACATTCTACCCCGATGCCAACCTAACCCTGCGTGTGGCCTATGGCTCGGTGGCTGGCTATAAGGTGGCCGATGGCGTGCGCCACATTCCTTTCACCACCCTCGACGGTATCATCGCTAAGGATAACCCCGAGATTTACGACTACGACATCCCCCAGCAGTTGCGTGACATCTATGTGACCAAGGACTACGGTCGCTGGGCGGTGACCATCAACGGTCGTGAGACTATCCCCGTGGCGTTCCTGGCCAAGAACCACACCACGGGTGGCAATAGCGGTAGCCCCATCCTCAATGGTCGTGGCGAGCTCTTGGGCATCAACTTCGACCGCACCTGGCTCAGCACGATGAGCGACCTGGACTACGATCCCGATATTTGTCGCAACATCTCGGTTGACATCCGCTATGTACTCTTTGTTATCGAGAAGATTGGCGGTGCGGGATACTTAATCGACGAGATGACCCTCAATTAAAAAATGCACATAGCGGATATTTTCCGCGTTGCACTGCGACAAGCGGGCTCCTCATTTGCCTCAAGCAAACTGCGGGCCCGCTTTCTTGTGCGCCTTGAACTTATCTCGCTATCTGCATTTTTATTTTCAAGGGGAAGCGGTCGGGAGCACCACCCTCACTCGCTGGCACCGTTGTGCCCTGCGGACTCGCCTTCTTGCTTGGCACAATAATCACCTCAGAGATGTGAGGTTTTTGTCTAAAGTCTAAGGTCTAAAGTCTAACGACGACAGACCTCTCCAGCCCGAAGGGTGAGAAAGGAGTGTTGCGTTGGGGTCTTTAGTGAGTTTAGTGAGTTTAGTGACTCCTCCTTAATCTCCCTGGTTTCACTAAATTCCCTCCAATAATTTTGCATTTTGAATTTTGAATTTCCTTTCAGCACTTTCTCAAAAAAAAGTGGCTCGGCAGGAGTCCGTTGGGGGAGAATCCTGCCGAGCCGTTGTTAAACCTAAACTAATGTTATGAGATTTGCTGACTTGTTTGGGTTTTACCACTCTCACTCAGGGCGAGGTCAGCGCTCGCCATTTTGTCGTTTATAATGGGCCTTGCCACTCGGGTAGAGCAAAGTCTACACTCGTAGTGGCCGTTGCCACCTATTTGAAGTAGCGGTTGTAGAGACCCTCGAAGCCTTTGCCGTGACGAGCCTCGTCTTTGGCCATCTCGTGTACGGTGTCGTGGATAGCGTCGAGGTTGTGCTGCTTGGCGAGGGTTGCGATGTGCTTCTTGCCGTCGCAAGCGCCGTGCTCGGCCATCATACGCTTGTAGACATTGGTCTTGGTGTCCCAAACAACCTCACCAATGAGCTCAGCGAACTTGGCTGCGTGCTCTGCCTCCTCCCAAGCGTAGCGCTTGAAAGCCTCGGCAATCTCGGGGTAGCCCTCGCGGTCGGCCTGGCGCGACATTGCCAGATACATACCAACCTCGGTGCACTCACCCATAAAGTGGTCCTGCAGACCCTTCCAAATCTCCTCGGGGCAACCCTGAGCTACGCCCAGACGGTGCTCGTCTGCGAAGGCGAGAGCGTCGCCGGTCTCAATGATCTCCTCGAATTTCTCGGGGCCAACTTTGCAAAGGGGGCACTGCTCGGGAGCAGCCTCGCCCTCGTGGATGTAACCACATACGGTACAGCGGAATTTTTTCATAGTAGTAGTGTGTGTTTGATTTGTTGTTATTAGTTGTTGTCTTCTATGTCTGCTTCTTGGGGGGCTAATTTTTGTTCCTGCACTCCTTGCATACACCCTTGTAGTAGAGCTGCGCATCGGTAATCTCGGCCGCATTCTCGGGTGCATTATGGTTTGTGAACGATGAGTCCTTGAGCTCCACATCGTAGACCTTGCCACACTCGGTGCAGAGGAAGTGGGCGTGGGGGTGGGTGAAGCCGTCGAAGTGGGCGGTTATGCCGTCGATGACCACCACGAAGATTGCACCGTGCTTGTAGAGCAGATGCAGAGTGTTGTAGACCGTGGTTCTCGAGAGGGTGGGTATCTGTGGTGCAAGAGCCGAGTAGATCTCGTCCACAGTGGGGTGTGTGCGATGTTTCAGAAGGTAGTCCATCACAGCCACTCGCTGAATGGAGGGGCGGATACCGAACTTTTCGAGATGTTCTTTGGCGGTCTTCATTGTGTTATCGTTTTAATTACACTGATGATTACATATTTGAATTCATTACAAAGATACGGACTTTT
>JAGBYS010000166.1 GCA_017628675.1 Tidjanibacter sp. | reverse complement strand
GGTGAGGGAAAATGAGTACTACAATGCTATGCAGGTGAAGTTTGCCTATGCCGTCACCTGCCATAAGGCGCAGGGTGGTCAGTGGAGTGCGGTCTTCATCGATCGTCTGCTCTTTGGCGAGGAGCGTATGACCAAGGAGTTTCTCCGCTGGCTCTACACGGCCATCTCGCGTGCAACCCGAGAGGTCTCTCTGGTCAATTTCGACGAGAGTTTCTTCGACCCAACTACTTACGATAAAGAGGATTAACCGTTACGGTTAATCCTCTTTATCGTAAGTGTCGACTGTCGACAGTCAACTCTACTCTATTCCCCTCACATTTTTCTCCCAGGCCCAAGCGGCTGCGAGGGTCTCGTCGAGGGTGCGGGTAGCCTTCCAGCCGAGTTCCTCATTGGCGAGGGTAGTGTTGGCCCACACCTCAATAGTGTCGCCCTCCCTGCGGCCCGCAATGCGGTAGTTGAGTTTCAGACCATTGACCCTCTCGAATGCCTTCACGAGCTCCATAACCGACACGCCACGGCCTGTGCCCACATTGAAAATCTCATATTTGGCCTTGTTCCTATTCTCAATCAGACGGCCAATGGCAGCTACGTGTGCGCCAGCCAGATCCACAACATCGATGTAGTCGCGGATGCAGGTACCGTCGGGGGTGGGGTAGTCGTCGCCAAAGATGGAGAGGCACTCCCTAACGCCCGCAGCTGTCTGGGTGATGAAGGGTACAAGGTTGTTGGGCACGCCACGGGGCAGCTCGCCGATGAGTGCCGAGGGGTGTGCGCCCATAGGGTTGAAGTACCTGAGTGCGATACCCTTGAGCCCCTCGTAGGCCGAGGTTGCATCCCTCAGGATATCCTCACACATCTGCTTGGTGTTGCCATAGGGCGAAGTGGAGGGTTTGCGTGGCGAGGACTCCGTAACGGGGAGCGCATCGGGCTCGCCATAGACGGTAGCCGACGAGGAGAAGAGGATGTTTTCTCTTCCCTCTTCCTTCATCAGTTCCAGAATGTTAATGAAGGAGGTGAGGTTGTTGGAGTAGTACTTCAGGGGCTCCGAAACACTCTCTCCCACAGCCTTATAGGCGGCAAAATGGATGGCCGAACGGAATGGATACTTCTTGAAGATAGCCCTCAGTGCCTCTTTGTCGCAGCAGTC
Source organism: Tidjanibacter sp. (assembly GCA_017628675.1). GTDB lineage: Bacteria > Bacteroidota > Bacteroidia > Bacteroidales > Rikenellaceae > Tidjanibacter. Next base: position 809 of record JAGBYS010000166.1, on the reverse strand, counting down.
CACCTTCTCGAAGGGCACATCTACGCCCGTAATCTTCCTTACGCCCTCCACTGCTCCCATATCGGAGTTGGAGAGGTTGTCAATAATCACCACATCGTAGCCTGCTTCGATGAGTGCTACGGTGGTGTGGGAGCCGATGTAGCCTGCACCTCCCGAAACCAAAACCTGTTCTTTTGCCATACCTTTATTATATTGTTATCGATTTGCTTCTTTTAAGCATACGGCACACCCTCGCTGGGGTATGCCGTATGCCACTATTGGATTAAAAGTTTGTCCTATTCAACAATGAACATTGCCTGACCCTCCTGGAGAGTGTCGCCCTCGGCAACCAGAATCTGACGAACAACACCGCTATACTCGCTGGGGATGTCGTTCTCCATCTTCATTGCCTCCAGAACGGCAACCTTCTGACCCGACTTGATCTCGTCGCCTACCTTCACGCAGATCTCGAGAACCTTGCCGGGCAGGGGAGCAGCCACCTTCTTGCCTGCTACGGGAGCAGCAGGAGCAGCGGGAGCCTCCACTTTGGCGTCCTCAATAACGAGGATTGCCTGGCCCTCCTGCAGGGTGTCACCCTCAGCTACGAGAATCTGTTTAACAACGCCGGTGTGCTCCGAGGGGATGTCATTCTCCATCTTCATAGCCTCCAGCACAGCCACCTTCTGACCAGCCTTCACCGAGTCGCCAACCTTCACGCAAAGCTCAACAACCTTACCGGGCAGGGGTGCAGCAACAACCTTACCGCTCACCTTCTCTGCGGGAGCTGCAGCCTTCTCCTCTACCTTCTTCTCCTCGGCCTTGGGAGCCTC
>JAGBYS010000165.1 GCA_017628675.1 Tidjanibacter sp. | reverse complement strand
TTTACGGCCACATATTTCCGGTGTTGGCGGGCCGAGTGGTGGTGAAGAAGCTGTGGGAAGAACTCCGTACCCACACCCCTCTCGCCCGTGATAAGCACCGACAGGTCGGTGGAGGCCACCTTCACGGCCATCTCTATGGCACGGTTCAGGGGCTCGCTTCCTCCGATGATTCCAAATCGTTGCTTTATCGAGAATATATCTATCATCTCTATCTGTTTTCTCTCTCTATCTGTGTTTTCCTATCTAATGCGACCACTCATTGGCAGTCGCGTTACCTAACCTTTCTGTTTTCGGGCGGTTGCTCAAATCCACAACTCCCCCTTTGTGCTTCTTCTCGCACCGATGTGGGGTGGGGTGTGGGGGTGTCGAGCGACTAACCCTGATAGAGTGCTTTGCTGTCGATGGCCTCGTCGAGCGTCACGGGCTGCTGATACTCCTTGCGCTGCTCCTTCTTGGCGTCGTAGGAGTCGCTGGCGGGCGCTGCCGAGAATCCCCAGAAGATGCTTATCAAAGCCATAACGGCTGCGGCGATAGCGAAGATGGTAAGGTAGTCCACCTTGGGCTGGGGCCTCTTTTTGGGCTGGGGCTTCCTTGCGGGCTGAGCCACACGCTTAGGCTGCTCGGCGGGCTGCTGCTCCTCCTTCTTGGGCTGTGCCTCCTCCTTCTTGGGAGCGGGCGCAGGTGCTGCGGGCTTGGGCTGCTCGGCTTTGGGTGCGGGAGCAGGAGCCACGGGCTTGGGCTGGGGTGCAGGTGCGGGCGCAGGAGCCGCAGGTTTAGGCTGAGGTGCGGGTGCTGCGGGCCTGGGCATAGGGGGCTGAGGTGCGGCAGCAGGGCGAGGTGCGGTGGCTACCGCAGGCCTGGGTGCGGGAGTGGGCTCGGGAATGGTCTTTGCGAAGGGGTTGAACGAGAAGCCGATGCCACCCTCGGGACGGACCAGAATTACGCCCACGCCATCGAGAATGAACTTCTTGTTGGTCTCAAGCTGCTGTTTGATGGTGCCGATGTAGCGGTTGGTGATCTCGGTTGCCTTGCTGGGGCTTACATCCAGAGCGTTGACGATGAGCTGGACCAGGGCGCCGTCATTCTTCTTGAGCATCTCCATAAAGATAATCTCGCCGCTCTCTTTGCGACGGATGAGGGTGCCCACTTCGGGAATGATGAGTCGGGTCTCTTTGCCGATGTACTGTGCAATGATGGCACTAATCTTTGTTGTCATAGCCTTATATTTCGTTTTTCGTTATTTATTGTCTTTCATAAAAACTCCCAAAAGTAGTGATTATTATTTAATAATCAGCCAAAATGTCAGAAAAACTGACAAAAATCTGCCAAATGACCATTTTGTGAGCCTCTCGGGAGGTTTTTGTGAGAGGGTAGTCGAGGCGGATGGGGTCGGTTTGTGCGACTTGATTTTGGCGGATTGGGCCACCGAAAGGGAGTTTGAGTGGGCCGAAATGTGGCTAAATGAGAGGGTAAATGGGGTAAAAATGGGAGAAAATGGCTTGGGGTATTGCTATTCTCGAAAAGAATTGCTTGCTTTGCATTGTGAAATTTTCCAAAATGTAAGTTGATTACTTTGCCAAAATTTCTCGAAAGTAGCGAAGATGGATTGTTGAACAAAAATCTTTTTTGGGAAAATGAAGAACAAATACACAGATCTGATTGAGCAAACTTATGATTGGCCACAGAACGAATTTTCCGTAGAGGACAACGAGCTCTATTTCCACGATGTGCCTTTGATGGACATCATCAAACAGTATGGCACGCCATTGAAAATTACCTATCTG
>JAGBYS010000164.1 GCA_017628675.1 Tidjanibacter sp. | reverse complement strand
CAGCTCTTCCCCCTCTAAGGTAGAGGGGGTGCCCGAAGGGTGGGGGCGTGTGTGTTCCTCCCCTAACTTAGGGAAGGGGGAACGAGGACTTCTGGGTCTTATGGGTCCCATACTGAAACCTCTTTTAACTTAGGGGAGTGATAGAGAGCGGGCCCGCCACTTACACGAAGTGAGTGATGGGCCCGCTCTTTGTTGCGGCTCACATTGGCCGTTATCTCTCTATTTCTGCTTTGTGCGGTAGTCGCAGGAGAACTTACCCTTGGTCATACCGGTGAGTTTGTTGCGCAGCAGGGTCTTGCGGATGGTCGAGAGGCGGTCCGTGAAGACGATGCCGTCCAGGTGGTCATACTCGTGCTGCACGATGCGTGCGGGCCAGCCGGTGAGCTCCTCGTCGTGCTCCACGAAGTTCTCGTCGAGGTAGTTGATGCGGATGCTCTCGGGGCGGTAGACATCCTCGTGGATGCCGGGCACCGAGAGGCAGCCCTCATTCAGGAGCACCTCCATCTCGCTCTCCTCGTATATCTCGGGGTTGATGAAGACCTTCTTGAAATCCTTAGCCGTGGCGTCATCCTCCTCGAAGGGGGTGGCGTCAACCACAAAAAGACGGATGTCCTTGCCAATCTGGGGTGCTGCCAGACCCACGCCATTGGTGGCATACATCGTGGCAAACATATCCTCAATTAATTTTGGGAGCTCGGGGTAGTTCTCGTCGATGTCGCTGCACTCCTTGCGCAACACGCCCGAGCCGTAGATGTAAATGGGGTATATCATACTTTCAAAATTCAAAATTCAAAATTGTTGGTAAGTGGGCTGGGGCTACATCTGCTTGTATTCCAGAGAGTCCATAAAGCTCTGGAGGATGATCGTGGCGGAGATTTTGTCCACCACGGCCTTGTCCCTGCGAGCCATCTTCTTCATTCCGCCGTCAATCATCGCACGGTGGGCAATGACGGAGGTGAAGCGCTCGTCGTGGAGGCACACCTTGCAGGCGGGGAAGGTCACCTTGAGCCACTCCACAAAGGGCTCGATGGCCGCCCACGATTGGCTTGGGGCGCCGTTCATCTGGGTCGGGCGGCCCACTACTATAATGTCAACGCTCTCGCGCGAGATATATTGCCCCAGCCACCCTTTGAGCCCAGCGGTAGCGACGGTCTCGAGTCCGCCCGCAATTATCCTCAGGGGGTCACTCACGGCAATGCCCGTGCGCTTGAGTCCGTAGTCTATAGCCAAAATCCTTCCCATAATGCGCCACAAAGATACAAAACTGTAGCCAATTCTCCACCCCTTATGTCAACATTTTTCACCCCGAAAGCCCCTTTTACCCCGAGGCTCTACAGGCGGAAAACTCTACAAAAACCCTACAACAACCCCAAAGGGGTTAGTGGGTGGGGTGTAAATCGAAATTAATTTCATCTTTTGGGAACACTCTATGGAATAAAATTCTACCTTTGTGGCCGATTAGATTGTTGCCCACAGGCGAGAGTCTATCATCCGTTGCCCCCGCCACACCTCTTTTTCAGGCGCGAATTTTGCGAGAGCATAAGGTTAGGTCAAACTTTTTTATAACACTAAAGAGAAAAGCAAAGGATGAAAAATTACACATTCCTCAGTCTGTTCAAAAAGTACTCCACCGCGAGCTTCTGGCTCATTGCTGCCACCGTTCTGGCTCTCATCTGTGCCAATACCTCAATCAAAGAGTGGTATTTCGGCCTCCTGGAAACCCCCGTTTCGATCTCCTTTGGCGACTTCAACATCTTCTCCCACCACGGCGAGCCATTCACCTTCCAGGTGCTCATCAACGACTTCCTGATGGCCATCTTCTTTCTTTCGGTGGGTCTGGAGATTAAGCGCGAGATTCTCGTTGGCGAGCTCTCCTCCATAAAGAAGGCCATCCTGCCCATCATTGGTGCCTGTGGCGGTATGATCATCCCCGTGCTGGTGTTCCTTCTTGCTTGCCCCGCAGATGCTGCTATGACGCGCGGTGCGGCCATCCCTATGGCAACCGACATCGCCTTCTCGCTCGGCGTGCTGGCAATGTTTGGCAAGAGGGTGCCCCTCGGCCTGAAGGTCTTCCTCACCACTCTGGCCGTTGCCGATGACCTGGGTGGTATTCTGGTTATTGCCATCTGCTACACCTCGGAGATTGTCTGGGGCTATATGTTCTTTGCGCTGCTGTGCGTTGTGGCAATGCTCATCGCCAACCACTATAATGTAAAGAGTAAGACCTACTACCTCATTGTGGGTGCCATTATGTGGTTCTCGATGCTCAACTCGGGCATCCACGCCACCATCTCGGGTGTGATTGCAGCCCTCTGCATCCCCGCAAGCATCGGTAAGGGCACACGCTACTACATCGAGCGCATCCGTAACAACATCAGCGAGTTCCCCGTTGTGGAGGTGACCGACAAACACCAGGTTGTGGTCTTCAGCAACGACGAGATTCAGACCCTCAAGAGTGTGGAGTCGGCTGCCGACCACCTCATCAGCCCTCTGCAGCACCTGGAGGACGACCTGAGGGAGTTCATCAACTACATAATTCTCCCCTTGTTTGCATTCGCCAATGCGGGTGTGGACCTTAGTGGTGTTCATTTTGCTGACCTCTTCTCGGGTGTGAGCCTGGCCGTAATGCTGGGTCTGGTGCTGGGTAAGTTCCTGGGCGTCTTCTCCTTCTCGTGGCTGGCCATCAAGACCAAGATTGCCTCTATGCCTACGGGTACCACTTGGAGTTCGTTTGCGAGCGTCTGTGTGCTCTGCGGCATTGGTTTCACGGTGTCGATGTTTATCGCCGATTTGGCCTACTCGCCCCTGGGCGCCGATGGCCGTCAGCTTCTCGATCTGGCTAAACTCGGCATCCTCTGTGGCACCATCGTTGCCGCTCTTGCGGGTGCCCTCCTGCTGAACCGCACCCTGCCCAAGGCTGATAAATAATCGTTGGAGCCACCGATGGCTACTTCGCAAGACTATATTGAGTTCGTACTCGAACAGATGGAGGCTGCCCACACAGGCCTCCATCTTTGGTATAGGCCTATGTTCGGCGAATACTGCATCTATGCGGGCGAAAAACCACTCCTGTTTGTCTGCAACAACACAGTATTTGTCAAGCGCTTGGAGCCCCTCAAAGAGGTGCTTCGGGATGCAGACCCGTTGCCTCCCTTCCCTGGCGCACGCGACTTTGTGGTGCTTGATGTAGAGGACATAGACCTCGTGGGCCAGGTGCTGATTCTTCTTGAGCGTCACAAGCCTATGCCCAAGCCCAAAAGGCGCAAACAAAAATAATAAGGCCCCATTACATACCACCACGCCGAATACGACAAAGCAACCCTACAGGGGTGATAGGTTGTAGCAGGGGTGAGATTTTTTGGCCGGAGAGGAGAAAAGATTAGGATTTCAAAAATAATCACTATATTTGCACTACCAAAGTTTAACAATTAAAACTTAATTATGATGACAACAAACACACTGACTGACAAGATTACTTTTGCTTTTGTAGATAGCGAGAGTGGCGCAAGAGATTTCGTGAAATTCCTTATAGATAGTGGCATACTTGACATTGAGGTTAATTTCGCTAATCGTGAAAATGTTAAGGGCGAATGTGATGACCTTATTTGTGAATTTCCAAATTCAGTTGTTGTATCATATTGGATTGATACAATGTGCATTGAGGTTGGAGAATCAGTTAGATTGGGAGAGGAGTTTATATCTTCAATCAATGGCGAGTTTTGGGGT
>JAGBYS010000163.1 GCA_017628675.1 Tidjanibacter sp. | reverse complement strand
ATGCCGAGAGGGAGTTTTATGTCAACTTCGACAACGCCTTCCTGAACCTCTACCCCTCGTTCGTGGAGGAGTTCAACGCCCTGCTCAAGGAGGAGGCGCAAATCACCCTCAAGAATCCCCGAGTGCTCAACACCGAGCTCCGCATATTTGCCCTCATCAAGCTCGGCATCACCGACTCTTCACGCATCGCCTCGCTGCTGCGCTACTCGGTAAATACCATCTACAACTACCGCTCAATGGTGAAGAACAACGCCAAGATTTCGCGCGAGGATTTCGAGGAAAAGGTGCGTTCCATTGGCTCCAAAGGGCTCCAAAACTCACCAAAGTAGCTCTTTGGCAATCCACTTTTTCGAGCCAAACGAAACCTTGGGTTTCGATTGATACATAAACATTTAGACTTCACAAGGGGCTGCAAAGAATCCACTAAATTACTTTGCAGCCTTTTTTGTGCGCGCATAAAAAGTTAATTTTACTACCGAAAACTGCGCACCAGGTGTGCGCGCCCCGAAGGGGCCTACCGACCGAAAAACAAACTAACAAAACATAGAGAGATGAATCGAATCGTAAGAACTTTTGCGATAGCAATGCTATCCGTTCTGGCGGTTGCCTGCTCACAGGGCGACCCCATCGAGAAACGCATCGACGACCTCCTCGCACAGATGACTCTCGAGGAGAAAATCGGACAACTCAATCAGGTTACAGCCTACGCAACCGAGGGTATGTGCAACGAGGCAGCTGCCGGCACTATCGGCTCCATCTTGAACCTCGTGGACCCCGTGGAGATCAACAAAATCCAGAGGGCTGCCGTTGAAGAGAGCCGCCTGGGTATTCCTCTGGTCTTTGCGAGGGATGTCATCCACGGTTTCCACACCATCTTCCCCATTCCCCTGGGCCAGGCCGCATCGTTCGACCCCGCACTCGTGGAGGAGGGCGCAAGGTTTGCCGCCAACGAGGCAGTGGCTTCGGGTGTGAGGTGGACTTTTTCGCCTATGGTGGACATCTCGAGGGATTCGCGTTGGGGTAGGATTGCCGAGAGCTTCGGCGAGGATCCCTACCTTACCGGCGAGTTGGCCGTGGCTATGCTCCGTGGCTACCAGGAGAACGAGAAACCTCTGGCTGCCTGTGCCAAACACTTTGTTGGCTACGGCGCATCGGAGGGCGGACTCGACTATGCCCCCATCCACATCACCGAGAGGGAGCTCCGCAACTACTATCTTCCCCCCTTTGAGGCTCTTCTGAAGGCGGGCTGTATGACTCTTATGCCCTCCTTCAATGACAACGACGGTATTCCCAATGCGGGCAACAAATTCCTGCTTGGCGATGTGCTTCGTGGCGAGTGGGGCTGGGACGGTTGCATCGTGAGCGACTGGGGCTCGGTGGGCGGAATGATTGCCCACGGCTTTGCAGCCGACGCCAAGGAGGCCTCCAAGAGGGCTCTGACGGCAGGTACGGATGTGGATATGATGTCCTACGCCTACATCAACAATCTCAAGGGTTTGGTTGAGAGTGGCGAGCTGAAGGAGTCGGTCATCGACGAGAGCGTTCGCAACATCCTGCGCCTTAAATTCCGCCTCGGTCTGTTCGAGAACCCCTATGTGGAGGAGGAGAACTACCAGGCCGCATTCTACACCCCCGAGGCACTCGAGTCGGCACGCAAGGCTGCCGTTGAGAGCGCCGTACTGCTGAAGAACGACAATAAGACACTGCCTCTGAAGGCAGCCAAAGGCGAGCGTGTGCTGATTGCTGGTCCTATGGCCGACGCACCCCACGACCAGATGGGTACCTGGGTATTCGACGGACAGAAGGAGCACACCGTAACCCCTCTGAAGGCGATGAAGGAGCTCTATGGCGACAAGGTTCGCTTTGGCTACTCCGACATTCTCACCTACAGCCGCGAGGAATGCACCTCATTGGAGCTTGCCGCCTTCACCGCACAGGCCGCCACCTATGACGCCGTTGTGCTGTTCCTCGGCGAGGAGGCAATCCTCTCGGGTGAGGCCCACACACTTGTAAATCTCGACCTCCAGGGCAGCCAGAGCGCCCTGCTCAAGGCCGCACGCCGTAGCGGCACCCCCGTCATTGCTGTAGTGATGGCCGGTCGTGCGCTCTCGGTGGGCAAAGACCTCGAGAATATGGACGCACTTATCTGGTCGTTCCACCCCGGCACTATGGGTGGTCCCGCACTCTCGCAGCTCATCTTCGGCGACGAGGTGCCCAGCGGCAAACTCCCCATCACCTTCCCCGTAGCCGCAGGCCAGGAGCCCATCTACTATAACGCACACTTCCCCGAGAGGCCCGCGAGCGGCTCCGAGGTTCTTCTGGCCGACATCCCTCTGGAGGCAGGTCAGACCTCGCTCGGCTGCACCGCCTACTGGCTCGACGCAGGCTTCGGTCCTCTGTACCCCTTCGGCTACGGTCTGAGCTACACCACCTTTGAGTACTCCGCACCCACCACCGACAAGGAGAGCTACGCCAAGGATGACACCATCCAGGTTAGCTTCACCCTCACCAACAAGGGTGCCGTGGAGGCTACCGAGGTTGTGCAGATCTATGTGAGGGATGTTGCAGGCTCCACCTCGCGTCCTCAGAAGGAACTCAAGGCGTTTGAGCGTGTAACCCTCAAGGCCGGCGAGAGCCGCCAGGTGACCATCTCGCTCCCCGTAGAGAGGATGGCATTCTGGAATCTGGATATGGAGAAGGTGGTTGAACCCGGCGAGTTCTACCTCTGGGCCTCGGGCAACAGCGCCTCGGGCGAGAAGATCTCCTTCTGGGTGAAATAGTCCTCCCAGACTACCTTATATAAAGAATAAAACTAGCTAACATAAATTCCGTTATGAAACGATTTCTCATTGCTATTGTGGCGCTGATGGCAGCGGGTACGCTGACCACCCAGGCGCAAAGCCGCAAGGTGGAGGGTACCGTGACGGACTCGGCGGACGGCTCCGCACTAATCGGAGTGACCGTTATCCTCGACAGCACCTCCACAGGTACGACCACGGACCTAAATGGCTACTACGCCATCAATGTCCCCACGAGCGGTTCCCACACCCTCACCTTCTCCTATATGGGCTACAAAGACCACTCCGAGAAGGTTGCACCCTCGGCAACACGCCTCGATGTGAAGCTCTCGATGGATGCCGATGTGATTGAGGATGTGGTGGTTGTCGGCTATGGTACAATGAAACGCAGCGACCTCACGGGTGCTGTGGCCTCGGTGGACTCCGAGGATCTGCAGCGCACCCCCGTAGCAACCATCGACCAGGCCTTTGCGGGCCGCATTGCCGGTGTGACCGTAAACTCCTCGACCGGTCAGCCCGGTGCTGCCGCCGAGGTTAGAATTCGCGGTATCGGCACGGTCAATAACTCCGCCCCCATCTATGTTGTCGACGGTGTGATCACCGAGGATATCGGCTTCCTCAACCCTGGTGACATCGCCTCTACGGAGGTGCTCAAGGATGCATCCAGCACGGCCATCTACGGTTCGCGAGGTGCCAACGGTGTGATCATTGTGACCACCAAGAGTGGCGCCAAGGATCGCGCACCCCAGATTGCCCTGAGCGCCTATACGGGTATCCAGAATCGCTGGCGCAAGCTCGAGCTTATGGGCCGCGACGAGATGGCACGCACCATCATCGGCATCGGCGCCGTGAAATCGGAGATGGACTTCTACAACAAACACGGCTTCTACAAATGGCTCAAGGCATACCGCCTTGGCAAGTCGCCCTACTACCCCACCAACCTCGACTACTCCACCGTCGAGACCGATTGGCAGGACGAGGTATTCAGGGCCAACGCGCCCATCAACAACATTCACCTCTCGGTGGATGGCGGCAGCCAGCGTAGCCAATACTCCTTCAGTGCGGGCTACTTCACCCAGAGCGGTACGATCATCGGCTCGGACTATGAGCGCCTCACGCTGCGCCTGAACTCCTCCTACGAGATCAACTCGTGGCTCAAGTTCGGCGAGAGCCTCTCGCTCATCTCATCCTCCTCGCGCTGGGCTATGAACAACTCCTCGAGTGCGGGCGCTTCGATTCTCTCGGCAGCCCTGGCTATGGCCCCCTGGGATCCCACCCACTACCCCGAGGATGCAGTGAATGTGGATGGCAAAGACCTGGGTGGCGAGATTGCCGCAGGCTCCAACTTCAAGAATGTGGTAAACCCCTTCTCGATGGTCACCCACGCCCACCCCAACAACACCGACCAGCGCTGGCTCGGCAACATCTTCCTGGAGGCTACACCCCTCAAGGGCCTCACCCTCCGCTCGGCAGTGAGTATGGACCAGAACACCAACATAAGCCGTAGTTTCTCGGACAAGTATCTCCACTCGGACTACGACAAGGCCGACAAGAACTTCATCTCGGCCAGCATCGGTCAGGGTCGCACGATGTTCTTTGAGAACACCTTGAACTACGCCTACGAGAAGGGTCCCCACCGCTTCTCGGCGATGATTGGTCAGACCACCGAGGAGTACACCTACTACTCGATTGGTGGTGCGGGCGCATCGATTGCCAACCCCTCGGAGAACAACTGGTATCTGAATCAGGCCACCGAGGACAAGACCGAGTCGGGCGACTCCGCCTCGCGCACCCGCCGCTTCTCGCTCCTGGGCCGTCTGTTCTACAACTACAACGACCGCTATATGGCCACCATCAACTTCCGCGCCGACGCCTCGTCGAAGTTCCCCGAGAACCTCTGGGGCTACTTCCCCTCGATGGCCCTTGCTTGGAGGGTTTCGGAGGAGGCCTTTATGGAGGATGTGGATATCATCGATAACCTCAAGGTGCGTTTCGGCTGGGGCCGCATCGGTAACGACAAGATTGCCGAGGGCGCCTTCACCCAGTCCGTCTTCTCCTCGAGCAACACCTTCACCGGCTACCCCTTCGGTGCCGCACAGGAGTTGGCAACAGGCTCGACCATCCTCACCTATGTGAACAACGGCGGCCGTTGGGAGACCACCGAGCAGCTCAACCTGGGTGTGGATTTCAGCCTCTTGGACAACACGCTCTATGGTACGATTGACATTTTCGAGCGTAACACCTACGATATGCTTCTCTCGGTGACCGCCCCCGCACACGTGGGCAACCGCTACGCCGCAACCGCCAATGTGGGCACCGTCAGGAACCGTGGTGTGGAGCTCACCGTGGGCCACGCCAGCACCTTTGGCGATGGCTGGGAGTACGATGTGAACCTGAACGGCTCGGTCATCTCCAATAAACTCACCCGCCTAAATGGTGGCGAGAGGGTCTATGGCTCCTACACCATCTGCGACGAGGGCCTTCCTCTGTACTCCTTCTGGGGCTATGAGTATGAGGGCATCTACCAGAGCGACGAGGAGGTGAAGGCTCACCAGTGGGCCGTGGAGGCTGTGACTGAGCACGCAGGCGACGCACGCTACAAAGACCAGAACAGCGACGGTGTCATCAACGACGACGACCTCACCGCCATCGGCAACGCATTCCCCTGGCTCACCTATGGCGCCAACTTCTCGCTCCGCAAGGGCGGCTTCGATGTGAGCCTCTTCTTCCAGGGCGTCTATGGCAACCAGATCTACAATGCCGTAAGGCTCCGCACCGAGGGCGACGGCACACAATCCACCCTGAGCACCACAATGCGCGATGTGTGGAACAAGGATACCAACCCTGGTGGCTCCATCCCCAACCCAGGTGCCTCCGGCTCAAGCCGCAACTTCGAGTCCTCGAGTCGCTATGTGGAGAATGGCAACTACCTCCGCCTGAAGAACCTCCAGGTGGGCTACACCCTGCCCCAGGAACTCTCCAAGAAGGTGGGCATCTCCTCCTGCAGGATCTATGTGACGATGAGCAACCTGCTGACCCTGACTCCCTATACGGGCTACGACCCCGAGGTGGGTGGTGGTGTCGATTGGGGCAACTACCCTCAGTCGAGGACCATAACTCTCGGTACGAACATCAACTTCTAAACTTTAGAGTGCTACACAATGAAAAGATATAGAATCATAATGGCTGTGGTTGCTGTGGCAACCCTGCTTACGGGATGTAACGACTGGCTCCGAGAGGACGGCCCCGGCAAGACCGAGCTCGACGACTTCTTCACCAGCGGCCAGACAGCTCTCCAGGCAGTCAATGCTGCCTACTACCCAATGGCTTGGGAGTACAACAACACCTACTACTCGGAGTGGTTTGTGGGCGACATCGCCTCGGACGACGCCGTCAAGGGTGGCCAGAACCTCACGGATATGGCCGACGCCTACGACATCGAGAACTTCAAGACGGTGGCCAGCAACACCCTCCTCTTGGACTACTACAGGGCTCAGTATCAGGGCATCTCCAGGTGTAACTTCGCCCTTACCTACATCCCCACCCTCGAACTCGACGAGGCGATGGACGAGGCTATGCGCAACCGCTATGTGGGCGAGGTTAAGTTCCTCAGGGCCTTCTACTACTTCCGCCTTGTGAGGATGTATGGAGGCGTACCTCTGGTGGACTTTGTGATCGACTCTTCGGAGGGTTGGAAGCAGCCTCGCGCTACGGCCGAGCAGGTTTATGACTTCATCCTCAAAGAGCTCAAGGAGGCAGAGGGATTGCTCGTTGAGAAGAGCAAGATGACCGCCGAGGAGCTTGGTCGTGTGACCAAGGGTGCCGCACAGGCCCTCCTGATGAAGGTGTACCTCTACTGTGGCAACTACAGCGAGGCTAAACACTGGGGAGAGAAGGTCATCACCTCGGGCGAGTACTCGCTCAATGCCAACTATATGGACAACTTCTATCTCTCGGGCGAGAACGGCCCCGAGTCGGTCTTTGAGATTCAGTATGCCGAGGACCCCACCAGCGACTATGGCGAGGGCAACGGTTTCACCCGCGGTACCTTCACCGTGATTCTCACCCGCTCGCGCTCCACGGTGCTCTGTGGTGGCAATGCAGGCTGGGGCTTCAACAAACCCTCCCAGGACCTCTACAACGAGTATGAGGAGGGCGACCCCCGCAGGGATTTCACCATCATCAACCCCACCGATGCACAGATTGAGACCCCCGCACAGGAGATCTATCTCGGCAGCCGCTATATGAGCCGCAAGTATGCGCTGCAGGATGTCGACGGCAGCTACATCGCCCTCTCGCACGCCACCCGTGCCCCCATCAACCGCAAGGAGATTCGCTACTCGGATGTGCTTCTGATGTACGCCGAGGCCTTGATTGAGATGGGTGATACGAGTGGAGCCAAGACATATATCGATATGGTGCGTGCACGCGTGGGCCTTGCTCCCATCGCCGAGGCCACTCGCGAGGCTCTGCGCCACGAGCGCAGGGTGGAGCTCGCAATGGAGGGCCACCGCTGGTTCGACCTGTGTCGTTGGGGCATTGCCGGCAAGACTATGAACGCCTACAAGGCCAAGTATAGCGCCAATGAGGGTGCCGAGATGGCCGACTTCGTAGAGGGCAAACACGAACTGATGCCCATCCCCTCGGAGGAGGTGCGTCTGGGCGGCCTCGAACAGAACTACGGATACAACTAATGCAAACAATTTTCAATAAACCCTTATTTATTAACCAAAAAACACTTAACACTATGAAAAAGTTTTTTGCAATTGCAGCTATGGCTGCTATGGTTTTCGCTTGTAACGAGCCTACTCCTGGTCCCGAGCCTGGTCCCGGTCCCGATGTTCCCGGCCCCGGCCCCGAGCCCGTGGAGCTTCCCGCCTGCTTGAAAGGTAGCGACTACTATCCCATCGTTATGGACGCTGTAACCTATGGTCACATCGAGAACAAGGTTGCTGCCGATCTGCGCGTTGACGACTTCAACACCCACCTCTGGATTTGGGAGAACACCTATGTGGCAGGTACTTCGACCGGTCCCAACTACTTCGGCGAGGTAGAGGGCTGGGTTGCTCTCCAGGTAGGTTCGGTAGGTTGGTCGGGTGCAGGTTTCTGCTGCTACGATCCCGCTAAACTCACCAAGTTGGCTGACATCACCGCTAACCCCGCAGACTATGTTCTTCACCTTGCTATGAAGTCGCAGGATGCTGCTACCCACGAGTTCGTATTCTACAGCGACGGTGGTGCTGAGGCTAAATTGGCAGTTGATGTTGATGGCGTTTACGGCTTCGCTCGCGACGGTGAGTGGCACGCCATTGAGGTTCCTATGACCTACTTCACCAACAACGGTCTGCTCTGGACTTCGGCTCTGGGTGCTGGTTCGGTTCCCGGCAACAATGTTGATGTAATCCCCACCGGTGGCCACAATGTAATGGCTGTTCTGAGCGGTGCTTCGGGTGCTCTCAACCTCGACGCTTGCTTCATCTACAAACCCGCAAAATAATTAGGGCTACTTTGTAGAAACCATAGACTTGGAGGGATTGAAACCCCTCCAAGCCACAAATCAGAAAAGAGAGTAAATCAAGTATAAACGAAAGAAAACTATGGTAAAGACATTTATGATGCTCATTGCTTCGGCAATGATGTTCAGCTCGTGTGACGCCCCCATCGGTGGCAACGAAACACCCAACGACTCGAAGTACCCCACACAGGAGGGCTCGGGCGAGAAGGATGGCTACAAACTCGTTTGGCAAGATCTGTTCGATGGCGAGGCTCTCGACAGGGAGTGCTGGAACATCGAGGTCAATGGCAATGGTGGCGGTAATGCCGAGTTGCAGTACTACCGCGAGGAGAATGTGGCCATCGAGGAGGAACCCACAAGCGGTCGTCGCTGTCTGACCCTCACCGCACGCAGGGAGAACTTCTCGGGCAAGAGCTTCACCTCGGGTAGGGTGAACTCTATGCACAAAAAAGCCTTCACCCACGGCAAGGTGGAGGCCTACATTATGCTCCCCAAGACTGCCAACGGCCTCTGGCCCGCCTACTGGATGATGGGCAACGACTACTCCCAGGTGGGTTGGCCCCGCTGCGGCGAGATCGACATCCTCGAGATGGGCAACTCCCACGGCATTGCCACAGGCACACAGGAGACCTTCTTCAATGGCGCCTGCCACTGGGGCTTCTACAAGAATAACGCCTATCCCAACTATGCCAAGTCGTCCAATGCCCCCTACTCGCTGCAGGATGGCCAATTCCACCTCTACACCCTCATCTGGGACGAGAAGAGCATCAAGATGTACCTCGACTTGGACAAATATCCCGGCAATGCACCCTACTACGAGATGGGCATTGAGGGCACCGACGACGAGTGGGCAACGGGCCTCTACTTCCACCACGACCACTTCATCCTCTTCAACCTCGCTGTGGGCGGCCGCTTCACCGGCATCCTCAACGCCTCGGGTATCACCGCACTCCCCAACGAGGGCGACCAGGCCAAGATGTATGTAGACTATGTGAGAGTTTATCAGAAATAATGCTGTAAAGATATGAAAATGAGTAAGTATATTCTGGCACTTTTGGCCACTGCGACACTCTGGAGCTGCAATGTCATCGACCTTGGTGGCAGCGGTGACGGCAACGACGAGGAGCTCGAGAACCTCACAATGGAATACACTATGCGTCAGGCACGCAGCGCCAAGCGTGGCATTAGCGGCCCTATGCAGCTCGAGAGCGACATCACCCTCTTGGCTCCCGGCGTGTGCTGGCAGTACAACTGGGGTGCAAGCGTGCCTATGGCCCGCATTATGCACGAGAACAATATGGCCTTCTACCCAATGGCTTGGAATAACCACTTTGGTGCGGGCGAGATGAGGGCCTACAAGGAGGCCTATCCCGAGGATGCACAGTTCATCCTCGCCTACAATGAGCCCAACCTCACCGACCAGGCCAATATGACCCCCGAGGTCGCAGCCTCCTACTGGCCCGAGCTGAAGCAGTTTGCCCAGCAGACCGGCTACAAGCTCATCTCCCCTGCCGTGAACTACGGCACCCTCTCGGGCTACCACGACCCCATCAAGTGGCTCGATGAGTTCTTCTCGCAGCCCGGTGTGAGCCTCGACGATGTGGACGGCATCGCCATCCACTGCTATATGCCCTCGGGCGAGTCGCTCAAGAGTTTCGTGCGCCTGTTCGACAAGTATGGCAAGCCCATCTATATGACCGAGTTCTGCCACGCAGGTAGCGGCATCACCAACGATGTGGCCCAGCAGCAGCGCTATATGGCCGATGTTCTGAACTTTATGGAGTGCGACGACAAGGTGGGTGGCTACTCGTGGTTTATGGTCCGTGGCTCAGGCGACTGGAAGGCCATCAGCCTGCTGAACACCAACGCCAAGGAGCCCGCTCTGACCGAGCTGGGCGCCGAGTATGTCTACTTCTCCACCTTCGACAAGAACTGCTACTACCCCACCAGCGAGGCCTTCCCCGCTGCACACTACCGCTCCAACAATGCCGAGGCGCTGGCCGAGAGCAAGGAGTGGCAAAATACCCCCAAGATTAAGTCTTCGAGCGATGTTACAGGCCCCGTGGTGCTGTGTGACTTCTTCGCCACCTTTATGTGGGTTGAGTATGGCATCGAGGTCGAGGAGGATGGCGACTATGAGCTTCTGGCTCGCTATGCCAACCTCGTAGATGGCACCTTTGACTTCGAGATCGACGGCCAGAAGGTTGCCACCAAGACCTTCACAGCCACCGGCTCGGAGGACGCCTGGAAGACCGACAAGACCGACAAAATCACCCTCGCCAAGGGCCGCCACATTCTGCGTGTGAGCCTCGTGGGCGGTAGGGCTAACTTCAACTGGTTCTGCCTGAGAAAAGCAAAATAGACCAAAATAATATCAACAATTTAACAACTCTAAACAAACTATGAACAAGAAAACTTATCTCTCTCCCGCACTACACGAGGAGCAGTTGACCGTTGAGAATGGCATTGCCGTCAGCGGCGAGAAACTCTGGTACGAGGTTGGCGGCCAGGGCGACTTCGACTATGTTGTAACCGAAGACGACCAGTGGAGCTAAAACAACACATCACTGTTAAACTAAAACGACACAAAGAAAAACTATGAAAAAGATTTTTAAGATGATGTTTGCAGTGGTAGCAGGCGTAGCCGCACTCACTGCTTGTACAAACGAACCCGAGGAGAACATCACTCCCGATGCTACTCAGGGCATCACCGTTAAGGCACAGCTTGGCGAGGCCACCCGTGCAATCCTTGCCGATGGCGAGAGCATCAAATGGGAGGCAAACGACCAGGTGACCGCTTGGTATATCGACGAGGCCGACAACTACTCCTACGAACAGCGCGAGGAAGCAACCGCTACCGTTAGCGAAGATGGCTACACCGCAACGCTCAACTACACCTCCATTCCCGTAGGTAGCACCCTGTGGCTCGCCTATAACTCCAACACCGGCTACAATGGTTGCTCGGCACGCAAAGTTGAGTTCAACTACACCTCCAACCAGACCCAGGCCGCAGCCGGCGCTATGAACAAAGATTACCTCCGCCTTGTTGGTGAGCAGACCGATGTTACCGAGGGCGAGGGCGAGTACACCGCCAATATGAACATCGTGGGTACCATTATGCGCTATCTCATCTACTCCGCAGAGGGCACCTATGCCGCAGAGCAGGTTAAGAAAGTGGAGCTCATTTCGAGCGACAAGGCCCTTGCAGGTGGCGGCGCAGCTATCGCCTACAACTTCGCAGAGTACTACGACTCGGAGAATGGTTACAAATATTGGGCAAATGATGCAGGTACTGCCTTCTCGGACGAGTGCACCATCTTCTGGGACGCAACCTCGAAGAGCATTACCACTACCCTTCAGGCTCCTATGGCCCTCTCGGCTACCGACGCAGCCTCGAGCAAGGGTATCTATATGACCGTTCCCGCACTGAGCATTGGCGGCTACAAATATGTTGTAACTACCGATGTGGCCATCTACACCTTCGACCACTCCCGTAGTGTTCGCCAACAACACCCTCAAAAATGTGAAACTCGATGTTGAGAAGGCTACCAGCCGTGTTGAGATTTCGGCCATCAAGGGCGAGTTGCAGTACACTGGCGACCTGAATGCCGCCTCGCTGCTCATCTCCCACGAGGGCGTGACCGACAAAGATGGTGGCTACTGGTATGCACAGACCCGTGACACCGGCGCCGACTGGGTAACCAAAGAGGGTGCAGCAAATGCCCACTACTACACCGGCGTCGCCTTCGAGTGCATCGACAACGCAACCGGTCTGGAGGCCGATTGGCTCACCGTCTCCTACCGCACCGACGGCAATACCCACTGGTTTATGACCGTACAGCCCAACGAGAGCGAGGAGCAGCGTAGCGCAACCGTTACCGCAACCTTCCCCGATGTTGATGGCTACCTCGTAACCGAGGCTTGCAAGACCAAGAGCGTGACCGTAACCCAGCAGGGCTTCACAACTACCAAGACCCTCGGCTTCTACGGCGGCATTGGTGACAAGACAATTTCGGGCGCAGGTGCAGACAAACTGAGCCTTGGCTACTGCGTAATCACCGTCAACGGTATCTATGCCGAGAGCTGGGGTGACAACAAGAACAACGAGCAGGAGCTCTATGGCAGCGTTGTCATTGAGTGCCGCGATGGTGGCGCAGCTGCCCCCATTGTTGATTGGCTCACCGTTGAGTATAGCAAAAATGCAGATGGTAAGTTCAACTCGACCCACCTTCTTGCAACCGCTACTGAGAATAACACCGGCGCAGAGCGTAGGGCACTTGTATGCTGCACCTACAACGCTCCCGAGGGCTATGAGTTCGAGGGTGGTGCCAAGAGCGCCTTCCGTCAGTTCTTCGTAATTCAGCCCGCCAATAGCGGTGTGAAAGTTATCGACTTCTGGGGCGGCATCGGCGCTGAGTTCAATCACAATGCTACCGCACAGCAGGATTGGGGCCTCAGCTACTGTGTAATCAATGTCGATGTCGCAACCGCAACCGACTGGGGTGGCGACAGCCGCAACGAGCAGATGCTCTATGGTAGTGCCGAGTTCAAGTGCTACGACTTCACCAGCGGTGTGCGTGGCGAGGAGATCGACTGGGTGACCGTTGAGTACAAGAAGGATGGCAATGGTAAGATTATCGACACTTGGTGGCTCGCCGACATCCAGGAGAACACTGGTGCACCTCGTGCAGCCGAGATCGTATGTACCTGGCCCGAGAT
>JAGBYS010000162.1 GCA_017628675.1 Tidjanibacter sp. | reverse complement strand
GATTGCAGGAGGCTTTCGCAGGTGATGCAGTGGCAACCCTTTGTCACGACTATTACTACAAGTCGTTCCCCAACTTGACCTATGAGGAGCGTTGCAAACTCAACTATGACCATCCACAGGCGTTCGACACGGATATGATGGTTGAGCACATCAAGGCCCTGAAGAGTGGTGTGGCCATTGAGCACCCCGTCTACTCTTTCGTGGAGCACAACCGCACCGACGAGAAGGTGCCCGTGAAGCCCTCCAAGGTCATCATCGTTGATGGTATCCTCATCTTTGAGAACAAGGAGTTGCGCGACCTGATGGACATCAAGGTCTTTGTGGATACCGACGCCGACATTCGCCTCTCGCGCAGGATTCTGAGGGATGTGCAGGAGAGGGGCCGATCGATGGAGTCGGTAATCTCGCAGTACACGACCACTGTGAAGCCTATGCACGAGGAGTTCGTGGAGCCCTCGAAGAAGTATGCCGATGTGATCATCCCCGAGGGTGGTTTCAACTCGGTGGCCGTTTCGATGCTGATCGAGAATATCAAGTCGCTGATTGGCAAAGAGTAGATTTTGGGTTTTGAGTGAAGAGTGTTTTTTTGAAGAGAAAACCCCAAATGTGTAACCAAAACAACAGATAAAGATGTTAGTAGTAAGGGAGATAAACAGTAAGAGAGATAAAAAGCGTTTTTTCGATTTCCCCGTGAAATTATACAAGGACTGCCCCTACTTCGTGCCCGCACTCTATGTGGACGAGAAGAGCGAGTTCGACCCCAAGCAGAATGGTGCGTTTGCCTATGCCGAGTGCCGTATGTGGCTCGCCGAGCGTGACGGCAAGGTGGTGGGTCGTGCGGCAGGTGTCCTCAATAAGGCCTACAACGAGAAGATGGGCGTAAAGCAGATGCGCTTCACCCGCTTCGACTTTGTGGACGATGCCGAGGTGGTGGACGCACTCTTTGCCAAGGTCAAGGAGTATGCTCTGGAGAAGGGTATGAACGAGATCATCGGCCCCATCGGCTTCTCCGACCTCGACAAGCAGGGTCTTGTGATTGAGGGTTTCGAGGAGGAGGATATGTATGTCACCCCCTATAACTATCCGTATTATGTGGGCCACTTCGAGCGCCTGGGCCTCACCAAGAAGGTCGATTGGCTGGAGTTCCAGATCACCATCCCCGAGCAGATGAACGAGAGGCTCGATAGGATCTCCGAGATGGCCATCCAGCGCTACGGCTATAAGGTTCTCAGGTTCAAGAAGATTTCGGACATCAAGCCCTACATTGTTCCCGCGCTCCAGATCCTAAATGAGGCCTTCGAGAAACTCTTTGGCACGGTGTGGCTGAGCGACAAACAGCTCATCGACTTCTCGAAGTTGGTGATGCTCGTGGGTAACCCCGACTATGTTTCGGTGGTGCAGAATAAGGAGGGCAACATCATCGGCTATAGCTTTATGGCTCCTTCGATTAGCAAGGCCGTAAGGGAGTCCAAGGGCAAACTCTTCCCCTGCGGCATCTTCCGCATCCTGAGGGATCTGAAGAAGAGCAAGACCCTCGACTTCTACAGCATTGGTGTC
>JAGBYS010000161.1 GCA_017628675.1 Tidjanibacter sp. | reverse complement strand
GGTGGACGAGAGCGGCACGGAGCTGAAGGACTACAAATTCTCCTGCTACAATGGTGCAGCCACCGATGTGATGCTTTGCTTCGACAGAGCTTCGGGCGACACCAAGTTCTACTTCTTCGACCCCGAGTGGAACCTACTGCGCTACAACCGCCGAGGCAAGGAGGCCCCCGAGGGCTTCACGGTGCCCAAGCCCAAGAATATGGACCAGATGTTCCGGATTGCCTCGCGCCTCTCGGAGGGCATTCCATACCTGAGAGTGGACCTCTATAATATAAATGGTCACATCTACTTCGGCGAGCTCACCTTCTTCCCTCGCAGTGGGTGTGACAACAACCTGTTGCGCGAAACCGATCTCCTGTTTGGCAGCCGCATAGAGCTCCCCAAGGAGAAAATTATCTAATAATCAGATACCAATTTCCCTCCAATATTACTTTAGTGATGAAGACTGTAGGATTTCCCATAAGCCACAAGGAGAACGAGCGCCGTCGTGCCCTTGTGCCCGAACATCTGGCCTTGCTTGCCCATCCCGAGCAGTTATATATCGAGAGTGGCTACGGCGATGTGATGGGCTACTCAGACGAGGACTACACCCGACAGGGCGTAAAGGTAGCCTCGCGCGAGGAGGTGCTCCGCAAGGATATCATCTGCGACCCCAAGCTGGGCGATGGCGACTACCTCTCGCTGCTCCACGACCAGACCGTCTTCGGATGGCTCCACGCCGTGCGCAACCGAGAGATTGCCGACAGCCTTATTGAGGGGCGACTGACGGCCTATGCGTGGGAGGATATGAACGAGAACGGTCGCCACAGCTTCTGGCGCAACAACGAGATTGCGGGCGAGGCGGCGGTGGCACACGCCTATATGATTCACGGCGTCTTCCCCTATAATACCAAGGTGGCGGTCATCGGCAAGGGCAATACGGCCCGAGGTGCGGTGAAGATGCTCTCCTCAATGGGTGCCGATGTTACGGTCTACGACCGCAAGAGTGAGGCTCTGGTGAGGGAGGAGTTGCCACGCTACGATGTGGTGGTCAATGCCGTGCTGTGGGACACTCGTCGCCAGGATCACATCATCAACCGCGAGGACCTCGGAAGGATGAAGCGTGGCGCTATGATTATCGACATTTCGTGCGATAGGGCAGGGGCCATTGAGTCCTCGGTGCCCACGACCATCGAGGAGCCCACCTACCTGGTTGAGGGCGTGCGCCACTATGTGGTGGACCACACCCCCTCGCTCTTCTATAAGACGGCCAGCGAGAGCCTCTCGGCGGAGGTGGTGAAGTACCTCGACCTGCTCATTGAGGAGCGTGAGAACGAGGTACTGAGGGCTGCCAAGTGCATCGAAAAGGGCACAATCCTCGATCGCCGCATCATCGAGTTCCAAGGACGATGAGAGTTGAGAGTTGAAAATTGAAAGTTGAAAGTTGAAAATGGGGCCTAAAGCCCCATTTATCATTTCTCCCATTTCTCCCATTTCTCCCACCTCATTCCGCTCCGCGACGGCTTGGTGGAAAAACAAAAGGTGTCGATTATTCGACACCTTTGCTTGTTTGTGGGAGTTGACGGATTTGAACCGCCGACCCTCTGCTTGTAAGGCAGATGCTCTAAACCAGCTGAGCTAAACTCCCAAAGTTTT
>JAGBYS010000160.1 GCA_017628675.1 Tidjanibacter sp. | reverse complement strand
GACGGCGCCGAGATCTACAAGATGTTCACCAAGATTGCGATGCTCACCACCATCGACGACAACTGGCGTGAGCACCTCAGGGAGATGGACGACCTGAAGCAGAGCGTTCAGAACGCCACCTATGAGCAGAAAGATCCTCTGTTGATCTACAAGGGCGAGAGCTACGGCCTCTTCGAGAATATGATCAACAAAGTCAATCAGGAGGTTATCTCCATCCTGATGAAGGGCTTCATCCCCACCAAGGAGCAGGCTGAGAGCCGCAGCGCTCGTCGTCAGCAGGCACAGCAGAAGGTGGATGTCAACAAGCTCCAGGAGTCGCGTATGGCCGCTGCCGCCCAGGCCGGTCAGGGCGAGAAGAGCCGTCCTATGCCCGTGCACGTGGAGAAGAAGGTGCGCCCCAACGATCCTTGTCCTTGCGGATCGGGGAAGAAGTATAAGCACTGCCACGGCGCATAAAACAATTTTCGCGGGTAAATTTTGCACCGCCCTGCGATAGGCGAGTTCCTCATTTGCGTTAAGCAAACTGCGGAACTCGCCTTCTTGTTTGGCACAAAATTTCCTCCGTGAAAATCGTTTTATTCTCTTTCAATGGAAGGCGGTCGGTAGCACCACCCTCACTCGTTGCGCCCGTTAGCGCCTGCGGAAGTCGCCTTCTTGTTTGGCACAAAAATCACCTCGCCATCTGCGTTTTTTGTCTAAGGTCTAAGGTCTAAAGTCTAACCGACCGAAGTAAAAAGGGCGAAAAGAAATGCAAAATTCAAAATTATAAAGGGAATTCGATTTATTTAGGGAAACCCCTATCCTCTCAACTTTCAACTTTCAACTCTCATTTATTCCCCCTCTAAGTTAGAGGGGGTGCGCGTTAGCGCGGGGGCGTGTGTAAATAGCAATCAGCAGTCAGCGGTCAGCCTTGTTCACGGGTTACAAAAATGTAACCCGTGAACTATTTAGAGGGGACATAAAGGCAGAAAGGGCGAAAAGGTCCGAAAAGAAATTCAAAATTATAAAGGGAATTTGAGTTCTTTAGGGAAACTCCCATCTCTCCCATCTCTCCCATTACCAAAACAAAAAAAGGGGAAGACTCACGTCTGCCCCTTTCATCAGGTGAGGTTAGTTAGGTTAATGAGGTACGGGAAGAATGTCCCGTAAAACATTGGTGCAAAGGTAAGGCAAGAAAAGTGAAAAACAAAATTTTTATCATAAAATCTCTCTAATTTTTAATAAATCACAACTTTTTTGCACTATTTACTTAAATATTATTAAATAATCTTCACAAACCCCCATTTATTATTAAATATTTTTAATATTGTCCATTTCGATTTTAATCTCCAAGGGCGCTCTCGTGGGGGCAATTTGTTGGTGTGCGGAGCGGTATTGGGAGGGGGGTTGACCGTAGTGGGAGCGGAAGAGCCGGATGAAATGTGAGGTGGATGTGAAGCCGCACTCGTGGGCAACGGCCTTCACTTGTCTCTCGCTACCAAGCAGTTGCCCAGAGGCAATCTCCAGTCGTCTGGCGAGAAACCATTGGTGTGGCGAGATGTGCAGGCGCTCACGGAACTCCCTCTTGAAGCTCGAGAGCCCCACGCCATACTCCCGCGCGAGCTCGGCGAGGGGTTTACGGCTGAGGATGTGACGCACGGCAAATTGCTCGAGTGGCTCACGAGGGAGGCTTGTCAGGAGGCGCAACATCGAGCAAATCTCCAGATACTCCTCCGTGAGTAGCAGGTAGACCAGCTCCGCAGTCTTCATACGGGCCATCACTCCGCATCGGTCGAAGATGTCGTGGTCCAGATACTCCCTTATCCCCTCCAGCAGTGTGTTGAGAGTGCGCCCTGCCCTCTGGTGGGTAAGGTAGTCCGAAGAGGGCGTGACAACCCCGCTGGTTTGCAAAGGGGTAAACAGACTGAAGTCTTTCAGTAGGGTGGAGAGTATCTCCTCGCCCGCCGTGAAGAGTAGCTCCTCGTAGAGCTTGTCGGACGAGGTGAGGTACTCCACCAGATGGATGCCTCGGGGGAGGATGAAAATCTCACCGGCATAGAGCTGAATGATACCCTTGGCGGTGTGGATGGCCATAGTGCCACTCCTCACGAAGCCTATGGTGAGTTGCCTGAGGTGCAGACGCTCCGTATGCTCGGAGTCGCCTCGGCGAATGAGTCGGATTATTGGGTTTGGGTCCTTTGTGTGGTTCATAACAGCACAAAGGTAGCCATCGCAATGTGGCTTGTGAGAATGGTCGCCGAGTAGTTACCCAAGGGTTATGAACACCCCCTCGGAAGTGACTCTGCGATGAAAGAAAATGCTTGATTTGGGGCTTAGAGGAGTGAGGTTGCCAGGGTGAGCGATACCATTATTATATATATAATGGCGCTCACCACCCCTTTGCGTCTTACGAAGAAGGTGTGAATAAGGGGCACGGCGGCAAAGCCCACGAGGGGTACAACAACTGTTGGAGTGCCGCCCAGGAGGAACATCACGCAGCACATCAGGTAGAGCAGCGAGAAGAAGATGTGGCCTTTGCGGGCCCTTGTGCGCATAGCTCCGTAGCCGCCCATAAAGACGAGTATGCTCACGAGGGTGAGTAGCACAACAGCACCCCAGAGCACGCAGTTAATCACGCCACCCGACAGAGCATACATCTCGGCGAAGTTCACCACCTCCACGCTGGGCAGCACCTTGCTCCACTCCTCCATAAGCCACCCAAAGGGTTTGCCTGCAAACCAATAGATGCAGGAACCGAGCAGCATAGGCAGGGGAGTCATAATGGCAGCCGCAATCATCTCCCTGGGGGAGCGTTGCCAGATGAACCACTGAACGGGCAGCAGCAGGAGCAGATAGACCATCTCGGGCACCAAGAGGGCGGCGAGGGCTGTCCAGAACGATGCGCTCATCAGCTGACCGAAGGTTGTGTGGCGCTTGAAGCTGATGAACATCAGGTCGTTAGCCTGCGTGAGCATCAAAAGGGCCAACATTAAAGCAGGGCTCTTGGCGGGGAAGACCACACCCAGGATGCAGATCATAAAGAGCACCATCGGCATAAAGGAGCGAACGAGCGAGAGCGAGTAGCGGTTGATGATGCGCGTGAGAATCACCGAGGCGAGCAGTATGGCACCAAGCACCACAGCGAAGCCGAAGTAGGGGCCCAGCAGCGAGTCGAGCCACAGACCCACGGGCGAGAGTACACCCTCGGTCTGCTCCGTGGCAAAGGGGGCGATGTGTGCCCTGACGGTGCCACAACCGAGCAACACTCCAAAGGTCAGAAGGAGTGTGACGATGGGTTGGTTGAGTATGTCGAAATGTCGTGTGCGTGCCATAGTGGGTACAAATATAGTGTTTTGTGGCGGGAAATTCCCCAAAAAAGAGTATTTTTGTCACCTATGCTCGAAATATCCTACAAAAAAGAGTGCCTCGAGGCGGGGTGCGATGAGGCGGGGCGCGGATGCCTTGCCGGACCTGTTGTGGCTGCAGCTGTCATCCTGCCGCCCGACTACTTCCATCCCCTGCTGAACGACTCCAAACAGATGACCGCCTCGCAGCGCCTGAAGGTCAGGGACCACATCAAGGAGCACGCCATAGCCTGGGCTGTGGCCGAGGTGAGCGCCGAGGAGATAGACCACATAAACATCCTCAAGGCCTCCTTTGAGGCTATGCAGCGAGCCGTCGAGGGGCTCTCCGTAGTGCCCGAGCACCTTCTAATCGACGGCAACCGTTTCTACCCACGACTCGACATCCCCTTCCGCTGTGAGGTCAAGGGCGACGCACGCTTTGCCAACATTGCGGCCGCCTCGGTGCTGGCCAAGACCTACCGCGACGAGTATATGGCCCGCCTGGCGGAGGAGTTTCCCGCCTACGGCTGGGAGCGCAATGCGGGCTACCCCACAAAGCAACACCGCGAGGCCATCGCCCGCTGCGGCCTCACCCCCCACCACCGCCTCACATTCATCCACGACAAGGACCAACTAAGCCTATTTTAGCGAGTTGAGAGTTTCCCTAAAGAATTCAAATTCCCTTTATAATTTTGAATTTTGAATTTTGCATTTTGCATTTCTTTTCGGCCCTTTCGGCCCTTTGCGCCTTTATGCCCCCCTCTAAATAGTTCACGGGTTACATTTTTGTAACCCGCGAACAAGGCTGACCGCTATTTACACACGCCCCCGCGCTAACGCGCACCCCCTCTAACTTAGAGGGGGAATAAATGAGAGTTGAAAGTAAAAACGCATAATGCGAGGGGATTTTTGTGACAAACAAAGGAGCGGGCTCCGAGCCTACTTGCGTAGGTGAGGAGTCCGCTCTCTGAAGTTTGGTGCAAAAAGCACCCGCAGTATGCGTTTTTATTAGATGACGCCCTGCTCGAGCATAGCCTGAGCAACCTTCATAAAGCCTGCGATGTTAGCACCCTTCACATAGTCAACGCTGCCGTCAGCCTTCTCGCCGAAGCGTACGCACTGCTCGTGGATGCTCTGCATAATGAAGTGGAGTTTGTCGTCAACCTCCTGAGCCGACCAGCTGAGGTGAGCAGCGTTCTGAGTCATCTCAAGACCCGAAGTAGCAACACCACCTGCGTTCACAGCCTTACCGGGAGCGAAGAGGATACCTGCGTTCTGGAAGGTAGCGATAGCCTCGGGGGTGCAACCCATATTCGAAACCTCGCAGCAGCACCAGGTGCCGTTTGCCAGAAGCTCTTTAGCGTCGTCGCCGTTGAGCTCGTTCTGGAATGCGCAAGGCAGAGCGATGTCGCACTTCACGCTCCAAGCCTTCTTGCCGGGGGTGAACTTAGCAGCCTCGGGGAACTTGGTAGCCATATCCTCAACTTTGTTGCGGTTCGAAGCACGCATATCGAGCATATAGTCGATCATCTCTTTGGTGATACCTGCGGGAATCTCGCAAACACCGTCGGGACCCGAGATAGCGATCACCTTACCACCCAGCTCAGTTGCCTTGGTAGCTGCGCCCCAAGCCACGTTACCGAAGCCCGAGAGAGCGATGGTCTTATCTTTGATATCTTTGCCGGCCTTAGCAAGTACGTGCTCGGTGAAGTAGAGAGCACCGAAACCGGTAGCCTCGGGACGGAGGATCGAGCCACCCCAGTTCTGACCTTTACCGGTGAGAACGCCTACGTTGTACTCACGAGCGAGTTTGGTGTACATACCGAAGAGGTAACCGATCTCGCGACCGCCAACACCTACATCACCTGCGGGAACGTCGGTGTCGCCGCCAATGTTGTGCCAGAGCTCAAGCATAAATGCCTGGCAGAAGCGCATAATCTCAGCGTCCGATTTGCCAACGGGATCGAAGTCCGAACCACCTTTACCGCCACCCATAGGAAGGGTAGTGAGGGCGTTCTTGAAGGTCTGCTCGAAACCGAGGAACTTCAGCATCGAGGGGTTAACAGCTTTGTGGAAACGAAGGCCGCCTTTGTAGGGACCGATGGCTGCGTTGAACTGAACGCGGTAACCGAGGTTGGTCTGTACCTCACCCTTGTCGTCAATCCAGGTTACACGGAAGGTGAAGATACGGTCGGGCTCAACCATACGCTCAACGATTTTTGCTTTCTCAAACTCGGGGTGCTGGTTGTAAACCTCCTCGATCGACTCGAGCACCTCTTTAACTGCCTGCAAATACTCGCTTTCGCCGGGGTGCTTGCGCTCCAACTCGGCCATCAAATTCTGAACATTCATAACTGAAAATAGGTTTTAAGTTTGTAATGATGTTATTAGGTTTTGAAAAACTATTCTTCTCTTTCGTGCCAATGCACCCCCAAAAGTAGTGATTTTTATTCTAAAATGTAATCTTTCGGAGAAAAATAGTCGTTATTTTTTCACAAATCACTATCTTTGGAGTGACAAAGAGCCCTTTCGAGGGCGGCCGACAGGAGAACTTAACCAAAAACAATCACATAACACTAAAACTATTCACACAATGGAAAACCTCAAAATCACTCCATTCACCAAGTATCATATCGCCGCAGGTGCCAAGATGGCCCCCTTCGCAGGCTTCAATATGCCCATCGAGTTTACGGGCATCAACGCCGAGCACCTCTGGGTGCGTGAGGCTGTGGGTGTCTTCGATGTGAGCCATATGGGTGAGTTGTGGGTTAAGGGTCCCAAGGCTCTCGACCTTCTGCAGCGCATCACCACCAACAATGTGGCAGCCCTCACGGACGGCAAGGTGCAGTACACCTGCTTCCCCAACGGCAAGGGCGGTATAGTAGACGACTTCCTCCTCTATCGTTTCAACGAGGAGTGCTACCTCTTGGCTATCAACGCTGCAAATATCGACAAAGATTGGGCTTTTGTGTGCGAGCAGGGTAAGGCTTTCGGTATGGAGGCAGGCAAGGAGCTCTTCAACGCCTCGGATGATACCGCACAGCTTGCAATTCAGGGTCCTCTGGCTATGAAACTCGTGCAGAAGATGTGCGACGAGCCCGTTGAGGATATGGTAGATTACACCTTCAAGACCCTCAAAGTGGGTGGTTGCGAGG
>JAGBYS010000159.1 GCA_017628675.1 Tidjanibacter sp. | reverse complement strand
TGGACTGCCACTATGTATCGTATGTTGCAGGCCAGGAGTGCATCATCATTGAGGGTGGCATCTTCACAAGCACTAAGCCCTACGCTATCGACTACTACGCGCTCACCCCCAAGAGGGCCGAGTGCCAAAACCTGTTGGTGCCCGTGTGTCTTTCGGCCTCCCACGTGGCCTACACCACCATCCGTATGGAGCCTACCTATATGATTCTTGGTCAGTCGGCGGCCGTGGCAGCCGTGCAGGCTATCGACCAGAAATGTGCTGTGCAGGAGGTGGACTACACCACCCTTCGCACCAAACTCGAA
Organism: Tidjanibacter sp.; assembly: GCA_017628675.1. Taxonomy (GTDB): domain Bacteria; phylum Bacteroidota; class Bacteroidia; order Bacteroidales; family Rikenellaceae; genus Tidjanibacter. The sequence goes on along the minus strand of JAGBYS010000159.1, from coordinate 4,593 downwards.
GAGGTGGGACAGATTCTCACCCCTTCCTCCAAAAAAGTTCAACACACCCAAAGAGTAGAAAGATAGTATGAAAAAGATGTTCAATACAATAATCACATTTGTTGCTGCACTCGCATTTGTTGGATGCAACGATGTGCGAGAGAGCCAAATCCCCACACCCAGCATTCCTTTCTTCGAGGATGAGGTGGCCAAGCCTGCAAAGTTTGAGACCAAGAAGGTCGACGGCGTATGGCGCCTTATGAAAGATGGCGAAGTTTTCTACATCAACGGCGCCGCAACCAACAACTTCTATGGCGAAGTTGCCAAGTGGGGCGGCAACGCAGTCCGCACCTACGGCATCAAAGAGGTGGCCGATGAGAAAACCCCCTACACAACCAAGGAGGTGCTCGATGAGGCCTACGAGAATGGTCTGTATGTCAATGTGGGCCTGGGTATGAAAGATTGCGACTCGTTCGACTACTCCAACCCCGCAAATGCGGAGGCCATTGCACAGCAGCTCGAGAATCACCGCACCTGGGTGCGCCGCTTCCGCAACCACCCTGCAGTGATGTGCTGGTCCATCGGTAACGAGTTTGAGTCGGGCGACAAGGCCATCAACGAGGTATACTTCAAGTATGTCGAGGAGGTTGCCAAGATGATTCACGAGGAGGACCCCAACCACCCCACCACCATCGCTTTCTCCAACGCAGATGTTACCAAGAAACTCAAACCCCTTATGGAGATTGCCCCCAGCATCGACATCCTTTCGGTGAACTCGTACTATAATGGTGTGGGTGGTGTTGCTAAAAATGTGGCCTCTGCGGGCTGGGATAAACCCTGGATGATTACCGAGTTTGGCCCCATCGGCACCTGGTCTTTGACCACCTCTACCGACCCCAAAACTCTTCCCTGGACTGCCGCCAACAACAAAAAAGCCCTCGAGGAGCTGACCTCCACCGAGAAGGCCGCCTTCTATAGCCTTATTTGGACCAGGGACATCAAAGCCAACGAGAACAAGGGCTGCATCGGCTCGTTCATCTTCCTCTGGGGCTTCCAGACCCACGGCGAGGTACTCTCGTGGTATGGCTTGTTCGACAAGCAGAAGAACTCCTTTGGTGGCGTGGATGAGATTTCGGCGTGCTGGACAGGCAAGACCGTGGAGAATCCCGCACCCCGCATTGAGAACCGCAGCAAGATGACGCTCAATGGTAAAATCTCGACCGACGGTGTGAATGTCGTTGCCGGCTCGAAGGACAACACCGCAACCGTGGAGGCCACCTCGCCCACCGGCAAACCCCTCACCTACCGTTGGCTCATCAACAAAGAGGGCGAGGCTCTCTCCAATGGCTCTATGCCCGACGGCATTGAGGGTCTGATTGCCGACAACACCAAGGCCACAATCACCTTTACTGCCCCCGCAGCAGGTGCCTACCGCCTTTATGTCTATGTGACAGACGAGGCCAACCACAAGGTGGCAATGGCCTGCATCCCCTTCCTGGCAAAATAAAAGACAAATAAAACGATACGACTATGAAGAGATTATTTATGATTCTCACCGCACTGCTTGCCTCGCTTGCGTTTGTGGCGTGCGGTCCCGAAGTTGGTCCCGATGGAGAGGGCACTCCCCACGAGCGCATCATCTTCACCCTCCTCAACACCGAGACACCCGTTATGGCTGCTCCCGACGAGGAGGTCACCTATAAGTTCAACATCGCCTACTCGGGTGGTCTTGTGAGCGCCACCACCTCGCTCAACGGCCAGGTTCTGGAGGGCAGCACACAGAGTTGGGAGAACAACCCCACCGAGGCGGAGTACACCTTCAACTACACCGTTATGGGCTCTCAGTTTGGCGAAACGCTCGACTTTGTCTTCACCGCTGTTGCAGCCGACGGCTACACCCAGAGTGTGGACTACGCCCTGTGGATTACCGCCAACGCTGTTGAGTTCACCGTGGGTATGCCCGAAGGCCTGCCCAACGAGATCTACAGCGACGCAACCGTGAACTTCGATGTTAGGGTTGAGTGTGGCAACATCCTCAAGAAGATTGAGGTGTTCAAAAATGAGGCTGCCTTCGCTTCGAAGAGCGACTTCACCACCGAGAAGACCTTCTCCTACCCCTTCAGCTACACCCCCGCAGCAGAGGATGTAAACACCACCGTTGAGTTCCACTTCATTGCAACCGACGCCAAAGGCAACACCGCCGAGGCATTCTACTCTGTATTTGTGAAGAAGGCCGACGCCGTTGGCAAGATGCTCTGGAGCGAGATCTTCGATACCACAATGAGCATCTCCAACACCACCGAGCACAACACCACCGCCGGTGGCATTTCGGGCAACTCGGCCTCGGAGTTCAAACCCGGCAAGATTACCGACTACAACACTATGGAGACTCCCTCCGACCCCGCAAATCCCGATAGCGAGAAGGTGCCCAACGAGGGCGCAATGGCGGGTTGTACGGTCTACGACAACGATGTGGCGGCCCTCACCTACACCTGCGATGGTGTGGATGTCTGCCTTACCAAGTATGACACCTCGAGCGTGAAGAATGTGGATGGCACCTACCTCTGGTACCGCAAGGCCAAGAAGGGTTGGTTCCGCGTGGATGGCCTCAAGCTCCACGGCGCAACATCTCTGAAGCTCTCCTACTCGCAGGCCGGTGGCTCCGTTACGGTTGACTACTCGCTCGATGGCGGCGCAACCTGGACCAACATTATGACCACCAAGGCTGCCGCAGAGATGCACGAGCAGAAGTTCACTCTGCCCCAGAGCGCCGAGACCATCACTCTCCGCTTCTCGGAGGGCGACGGCACCGCTCACGCTCGTATTGACAATCTGAAACTCATTGAGGTACTGTAGTAGTATGAAACTATCGCGAATTATAATGGTTGTTGCAGCCGCCCTTGCGCTGGGCGGTTGCAACCAGCCTGCCGAGTATGATCTGTGTGTCTATGGTGGCACATCGGCAGGCGTGGTGGCTGCCTACTCGGCAGCCCAGCAGGGCCTGAGCGTAGTGCTCGTTGAGCCCACCACCCACATCGGCGGTATGACCACCGGCGGTCTGGGCTTCACCGACATCGGCAACAAGCAGGTCATCTCGGGTGTTGCCAAGCAGTTCTACCGCAAGGTGGGCGCACACTACGGCCGCCTGGAGCAGTGGATTTTTGAGCCTTCGGTTGCCGAGGGCATTATGCGCGACTATATCGACCACGAGAACATCACCCTTATGGACGAGTATCGCATCCGCGAGAGCCACAAAGAGGGCACCCGCATCGTGAGCATCCTCGTGGAGAACTCCACCAAACCCTCACGCACAAAGACAATCAAGGCCGACTACTTCATCGACTGCTCCTATGAGGGCGATCTGATGGCTCGCTCGGGTGTGGAGTACACCGTAGGTCGTGAGGCCAACGAGCAGTATGGCGAGACCTACAATGGCGTGGAGCTTATGGACCGTCACCAATTCCCCGACGGCATCGACCCCTACAAGATTAAGGGCGACCCCGAGAGCGGTCTGCTGTGGGGCATCTCGCCCGCCAAGGTGGCAGAGAATGGCACCGCCGACAAGATGGTACAGGCCTACAACTACCGCATCTGCCTGACGGACAAGGCCGAGAATATGATTCCCATCACTCGCCCTGCCGACTACGACTCGACCCGCTATGAGCTGCTGCTCCGCCTTATGGAGGTGCAGCCCGAGAAACTCTCGCTCAACGACTACTTCATCTGGAGTCGTATGCCCAACGGCAAGACCGATGTGAATAACCGCGGCGGCTTCTCGAGCGATATGATTGGTATGAACCACAACTATCCCGAGGCCTCCTACCAGGAGCGCAAAGAGATTATCGACGCCCACACCTCCTACACCAAGGGTCTGCTGTACTTCATCGGTCACGACGAGCGTGTGCCCGAGATATTGCGCAAGCGTATGCAACTCTGGGGCTACCCCAAGGATGAGTATGTAGCCAATGGCCACTGGACTCCCCAGCTCTACATCCGTGAGTCGAGGCGTATGGTGGGCGAGTATGTTGCCACCCAGGCCGACTGTCAGGGCCACACCACCGTTACCGATGGTGTTGGTATGGCTGCCTACCAGATGGACTCCCACAACTGCCAGCGCATCGTCATAGAGAAGGATGGTCAGAGGATGGTCAAGAACGAGGGTAATGTTGAGATTGGTGGCGGTCTGCCCTATCCCATTGCCTACCGTTCCATCACCCCCAAGAGGGAGCAGTGCACCAACCTTGTAGTGCCCGTCTGCCTCTCGGCAAGCCACATCGCCTACGGTTCAATCCGTATGGAGCCCGTATTTATGGTGCTTGGTCAGTCGGCAGCCGTGGCAGTAGCTCTTGCCCACGAGCAGGAGTGCTGCGATGTTCAGCTTGTGGATAGCAACGACATCAACCGTGTGCTCACCGAGAACCCCTATATGGACTCTTCGCAGCCCGACATCCTCATTGACGACTCGGCAGCGAGCGTTGTGGCCGACAGCAAGTGGGTAAGGCGTGGTCGTGGTGGCTATGGCCTCTCGTTCCTTGAGTTGGCACCCACCTCCACTCCCCAGAGCGTAAGTTTTGGTGTGGAGTCAATCCCCGATGCGGGCAAGTGGTCCATTTA
>JAGBYS010000003.1 GCA_017628675.1 Tidjanibacter sp. | reverse complement strand
GAATCCGCGTTTTTGTTTTGCACTTGCCATATATTAACTATAGTAGTAGTTTTAGTTCTTGCCCAGCAGATTGACCCTCCAGGTTACACCCATCTGGAACATAAAGTCACCATCCCTGAGCACACCCACGGGCAGATCCTTATTGCCAATCACATAGCTGCTTGCTGCGTGAAGGCGCACATCCTTGAGTCCTTTGGGGAAATACTCCACGCCACCGCCAATGTGCCAAGTCTTAACGCCATTTTCAACAGTGGGATCACGCATTATCTTGCCATCGTTGAGAATGTTGGTATTTACATCATAGGAGCCGTGTGTAAAGATGTTAAGTTGGTCATTTACAGCCCATTTAACATCCACCATAGCCGAAAAGCTGGATGTCTTGTTGCCAAAATCGATACGATCCATCACATCAAACTCAATGGCCACATCTCCCAACTCCTCGCGACAACCAAGGGCCACATATCCGATATACTTACCAGGGGTGTACTCCAACAAGTTCACCGACGAGAGCGAATGATCGGACATATACATAAGGTTGTAGGCATAAAGGCCCTCATTGTCGAAATCATATGGACTCTGACAAATCTGAGCGAGAAGTTTCGAGCCGTGGGAGTCGCCAAACTTATAAGCCGCACTTGCGCCAAACTGGTAGCAAGCAATATTCTGCCAATACTCCGAGGCAAAGTAGATGTCAATAGGTGCACGATCGTACTCATATCCACCGATTGCAACCACCTGTTTACCGGCCGAAAACTCCCAAGCATTTGTCGCATAAGTTACTGTTGCCCAATCGGTAGCAGCAAACGGATTGGCCTGAATCTTATTCATTCGGTAGCGGAACGAGTAGCTCCATCCGTCGGCAATCGTGCCGTCGATGCGGAAGTTGGCAAACTTGCCGGCAAAGCCAGAGGCGCTACCTCTCTTCTTGGTATGAAAACTGACATCGGAGTCATACTGCCAATCGCCACGGAACTCTATGCCGAGGCGGTCGATACTCTGAGCGAAGGCTCCACAAACAAACATTGCGAGCGCAAAGGTGAGTAAGATTCGTTTCATTTATTTTCGGTTTTTGTAGTTTTCTAATTACAAAGATAGTTAAATAGTTGAGAAACTAACATCTCGGGGGTGCTTTTACTCCACACGAAGCAGGGTTATGTCGAAAATGAGTGTCGAGAAGGGCTTTATGATACCCGCTCCGCGCGAGCCGTAGGCAAGATTAAACGGGATAACTATCTCCCAATGCGAACCAACCGTCATCTCCTTGAGGGCAATTTTCCACCCCTCAATAAGCCCCCTCAGCGGGAAGGTCGCAGGCCTACCCTTCTCGGTCTGATCGAAGGGTTTTCCGTTGATGAGCGTACCCTTGTAGTGCACCGTAACAATGCTTCGGGGCGATGGTTTTTCGCCTTTGCCCTTGGTTATCTCTCGGTAGAGAACACCGCCATAGAGCGACTTAACTCCGGGCCTTGCGGCATACTCCTCCAGGAACTCCAGATTGCGCTCCTTATAGGCGTTATTATTATTTGTAAGTGCCATAGTTTATTCCACCTTTTTGAGTCCTCTTTCGGCTGCAATTTTCTCCATCAGCCCATAGGCCGCATCGTACTCGTTGGGTATCTCGCCATCGAGAATTGCATCCTTTATAATTGCCTTGATTTCACCAACTTGTGAGCAGGGATCTAAACCATAGGTTTGCATAATGATTTCGCCCGTAATGGGGGGCTGAAAATTCCTCACTCGGTCCTTTTCCTCGATCTCACGCATTTTCACTCTCACCAGCGCAAAATTGCGCAAGTAGCGCTGCACCTTGGAGTCAATTCCGGAGGTAATGTCGGCCTCGCAGAGGGTCATCAAATCCTCCACATCGTCGCCAGCCTCAAACAGCAATCGGCGCACAGCCGAGTCGGTCACCTCGTCCTCTGAGAGAATGATTGGGCGCAAGTGCAGAAAGACAAGTTTGCGCACATACTTCATCTTCTCATTGAGCGGCAGACGCAGACGGCGGAAGATGTCGGGAATCATCTTGCTACCAACCACCTCGTGGCCGTGGAACGACCAGCCCACCCTCGCATCAAATGCCTTAGTGCGAGGCTTGGCGATATCGTGCAGAAGAGCCGCCCAACGGAGCCACAGATTGTCGCTCTTGCGAGCCACATTATCAAGCACCTTAAGCGTATGTACGAAGTTGTCCTTGTGGGCCTTGCCGCACCTTACCTCCACACCTTTCAGCGCCTCAAGTTCGGGGAAGATGTAGGGCAAAAGTCCCGTGAGCGAAAGGAGTTGAAATCCAATCGAGGGCACGGGCGAGGCAACAATTTTATGAAGTTCGGTGGCGATGCGCTCCTGCGAAACAATCTTTATGCGCTCGGCATTGCGGGCAATGGCGTCGAACGTTTCGGGGGCAAGGTCAAATCCGAGTTGCGAAGCGAAACGAACACCCCTAATCATCCTCAAGGGGTCATCCGAAAAGGTCACATCGGG
>JAGBYS010000158.1 GCA_017628675.1 Tidjanibacter sp. | reverse complement strand
GCGAACTGTCTTTTCGAGTACTTCGATTCTCTCTACCAGATTTTGAATGAGCTCCGGTAGTTGCTCAAATGATAAAGTTTTTTCTTGCATTGTCTTTGTTTTTTAGAATTAAACATTCATATATAGTATAGAGGGGCGTTAGTAATAAGGTTTATGAATTAGTGATTTTTTTTTGCAAAAAAGTTGTTAACGACTTTCGTCGCCGACAATCATTGCCTTTTTAGTAGAAAGTACAATTCTCTTCGCCTTTTTATTGCAGCTCGTTGCACTCCATTGCACCTCATTGCACACCACTGCAAACTTGGCGAGATATTTTTGTTGAAGACATTAAAGCATAAAAAAATCCCGAAAGTCGAGTCTAACTTTCGGGATTTTTTCGTCTATTTTTGTAGGAAATTCTGTTGCTATTTGTGGGCGTTAGCGTTTATTAGTGTGCATTATAGGGCGTTAGTTACTTTCCGATGCAGAATTTGGAGAAGATTTCGGAGAGGATGTCGGTTGAGGTGACCTCGCCGGTGATTTCGCCGATAATGGCAAGGACCTCGCGGATGTCTTGGGCCACAAGGTCGGTCGAGATGCCTGCTGTGAGGGCGTCTGTGGCTCGCATCAGGGCCTGGTGTGCGCGTATGAGTGCCTCGTAGTGGCGGCTATTGGACACGACGGCCTCGCCACGGAGTAGGTCGTTGGTATCCACACATCCTCGGATAGCCCCAAGTAAGCCTTCGATGCCTCGGTCATATTTGGCCGAAATTCCCACCCAGCCCTCGGGGATCACAGTGCCTTCAATGTCGCACTTATTTATCACTCTCACAATGTGTTGCCCCTCCTTAAGGGTAACAAAATCCTCGCTCTTCTGTTCAAACATCTCAACGATGATCTGTGCTTGTTCGATGGCTTTATGGGTGCGCTCGATACCCATATTCTCAAGCCTATCGTCGGTCTGATGCAGGCCTGCGGTGTCGATAAAACGGAATCTGACGCCGTCAATTACGACGCTCTCCTCAATGGAGTCGCGTGTTGTGCCCGCAATGTCGCTCACCATTGCTCTCTCTTCGCCAACTATGCGGTTCAAGAGGGTACTCTTGCCCACATTGGGCTCTCCCACGATAGCCACAGCCACGCCACGCTTGATGGCATTGCCGGTCTTGAACGAAGAGGACAGAGAGGTTATATGTTGGTCTATGGTTTCAAGTATGGTGGTGAGTTCTCCTCGGTCGGCAAACTCCACATCCTCCTCCGAGAAGTCGAGTTCCAACTCCAGCAGGGCGGCAAGTCGCAGCAGTTCGCCCCTGAGGCGGCTGAGCGCATCCGAGTAGGCGCCACGCAGCTGGGTGTCGGCCATTGTGAGTGAGGCCATCGAGTCGGCTGCAATGATGTCGGCCACCGCCTCGGCTTGCGAAAGGTCTATCTTCCCGGCCAGAAAGGCGCGTTTTGTGAACTCGCCCGCACTTGCGGCCCTTGCACCCTTCTCAATGGCGAGCCTTACGATTTCGCCCACAATGTAGGCCGAGCCGTGGCACGCAATCTCCACCATATCGCCCCCCGTGTAGCTATGGGGCTCACGAAAGAGGGTCACAATCACATCGTCTATGCGCCTATCGCCGTCGTAGATTACTCCGTAGGTGGCCGAATAGCCCTTCAGGTCGGCCAAGGGGCCTCTCGAGGAGCGGAATAACTCCTGGCAGATGGCTATGGCTCTGCCGCCTTCGATGCGAACGATGGCTATGGCTCCACCTGTGGGGGTGGCGGGTGCAACTATGGTGTCGTTTATAATCACAGCAATTATATATAAGGTGTAGCGCTCGGGCGGCGTTACTTCAGGAAAATTTCGAGTTTCTGTCCGATGCGAATCTTACCGGGGTCCGAGATGTTGTTCCACTTGCAGATCTGGTTGACCGTCACATTGTACTTCTCGGCAATCACCGAGAGGCTCTCGCCATACTCCACAACGTGGATTTTGCTGTCGATGACAAAGACGGGAATCTCGCCATTCTTCTCGGGGCTCATATACTCGGCCAGATAGACAACATCCTTGGCCATAATCTCCTGCTCGTGGTCAATGAACTTGCCCACCTCCGAGAGGGGAAGGGTAATGTCATAGGAGCGACCATTCACAGCCGGTACGATGTCTTGCACAAACTGTGGGTTGAGGCCCCTGAGAACCTCTATGGGGGTACCTATGGTGGAGCTTATCTGCTGGAGGTGCATTATGCGGCTGATGTGAACGGTGTCGGTCTCGAGTGGCAGGGGTGCCTCATCGGCTTTGATGCCGTGCTCCTTGTGGTAGGCGTAGGCGTAGTTTACGGCGATGAAGGCGGGCAGATAATTGCGTGTCTCGGTTGGAAGATAGGGGTAAATTTTCCAAAAATCTTTGCTGTCGGCCTTGCGGATAGCCTTGTTTACATTGCCCGGGCCGCAGTTGTAGGCAGCCAGCGCCAGGTTCCAATCGTTGTACATCCCGTAGAGTTTCAGGAGGTACCTGCAGGCTGCATCGGTGGCGAGCACGGGGTCGAAACGCTGATCTATGAAGGAAGTCCTCTGGAGATTGTAGCCCAGAGCCGTGCGATACATAAACTGCCACAGGCCCGAAGCACCAGCCTTCGAGCGTGCTTTGGGGTTGAGGGCCGACTCGATGACGGGCAGGAGCTTGAGCTCAAGGGGCATATTGTACCTCATAAGTGCCTCCTCAAAGATGGGGAAGTAGACCTGACTACGGCCCAGGGCTCGGCTTATAACGCCCTTGTTGCGAGTGGTATAGGAGATGATGTATTTCCTCACCTCCTGATTGTAGGACATAGGGATTGAAGAGCCCATATTTTTGAGGCGTGCCACATAAATGGAGTCGGGAATCTTGCTTGCCTCCAGATCTACTCCGTCGGTAGAGATGATCTCGTTGTGGAGTTTGTCCACCATAATGGTGCTGTACTCTTTGCTCCAAGCCATCAGCAGGGAGTCGAGTTGGTCAACTGACGGCTCGGCCACTGTGGTTTCTTCGGCTTTAATGGCACTCTCAGCAGTTATGGCATTGTCCGAGGTGGTTATGGCTTCTTGTGGTGCGGGTTGGGTGGTGGTCTGTTGTGCGGCCACCATCAGGGGCAGGATTGCGAGAAGTGCAACGCAGAGTAGTTTTCTTGTCATTAGAAGTGCATCGTAAGGTTTAGTCCGAAGTTATTTGTGTAGCCGTTGGGGCTCATAGTCGGGATTATTTGGGGCTGAATCTCCATTGAGAGTTTGTCGCTGATGTCGTAGGCCTGCATATGGGCATCGATGTGTGCATCGGCCACCTGCACGAGGTAGACAGCCACAGCACCGATGATTGCAAGGTCACGGTTACGACGATAGGAGTTGCGTATCGAGCGCAACGACTCCTCGGAGGTGTTGGGAAACTCGCCGATGGTCGCATCGTCACCATCGGTTGCCAGGTCGTAGGCGAGTTTGAATCGGGTGTAGCCCCTCTGGTTCCAGTCGATGACATAGGCCATAGATGCGGCGCCGACAACAACTATTGGTACCTTCCAATAGCTACCATTGTAGATCTGACCGGCACCGGGGAATACCATCGAGAGGGTGGTGGCTTTGCGGATGTCGTTGCCATCCTCGGGGTGGTTGATGACACCATCGGCCAGGAAACCCATATACGATACCAGAGCGGCGCCAAAGAACATCGTGCGGTAGCTCTTGTGCTCGAGCATCTTGGTCTGCACGGGTGTGCGCTCGGCTTGCGATGCTCCCGTGGCGGCCAACTTGTCAAACTCGGCCTTGTAGCCCTGGTAGAGCTTGTTCTGATGGATTCCGCCCCAGATGGGAAGACCAATCATCGCATATTGGAGTGGCACCTTCCAGTACTTCTCCTCGTAGATTTGTGCAAAGCCCGGCACTACGGCACTCACGAGGGTAGTGGTGGTGAGCGAAAGCGAATCCCTGAAGAGCCAATTGTAGCGAGGCTTGGGAAGAGTGTCGCTCGCAAGCGAATCTACGGGAACGAGGAGTGAGTCCGCCAGCTCCTCTTTGGGCAGGAGCGAAAGGCGACGGGAAGAGAGCGAGTCTATGCGGTGGGTCATTGCTCCCAGCGAGAGCGAATCCTCGGGGAGTATGGCCTCGCGTGCCAAGATGAGGGAGTCAATCAGCAGGGTGAGTTTTGCGGCCTCGAGGGAGTCGGCCTCGGGTGTGCGCACCTCGGGGAGGATCTTCTCTCCACCTTTCACGCTGAAACCCTGTGTGAAGTCCACAATGGCCACCACCTCCTTCTTGTTTTTCTTCTTGCCACTCTTCTCCTGCTTCTCGGGTGTCTGTGCCAGAAGCGTGGATGGCAATAGAATAAGAAGGGTTGCCCATAGGGCCCACTTTAGATGCTCTATTCTTCCTCTTTTCATCTCTACTTGTTTAGTTTCTCGAGCTTCTCCACAAGGGCGCCGATTTCGTTGTCGTTGGCAAAGCCGATGACGATTTTGCCACTGCCGTCGCCCGAGCGTTTGATTTTGATGTTCTCGCCAAGGAACTTGGAGAGCTGCTCAACGGCACGGGTATAAATCTCGGGGAACTCCTCGCTCTCCTCCTGCGAGGCGGCCTTGGGCGAGGAGAGTTTGCTCACCAAATCCTCGGTAGCCCTCACGGAGAGTCCCTTTTTGATAACCTTCTTCACGATTGCGGGCTGAGCCTCGTCGGGTGCGCCGGCAATAGCCTTGGCGTGGCCCATAGTGATGAGGTTCTCCTTGAGGGCAGCCTGCACCTCGGGACACATATGAATCAGTCGCAGATAGTTGGCCACCGTCGAGCGTTTCTTGCCCACGCGCTGTGCAACAGCCTCCTGGGTCACGCCACACTCGTCAATGAGCCTCTGGAGCGAAATGGCAATCTCCATTGCGTTCAGGTCCTGACGCTGGATGTTCTCCACAAGGGCCATCTCGTGCAGCTCCTTGTCGTCGGCCTCACGGATGTAGGCAGCGATGGTCTTGCGACCTGCCAGGCGCGAAGCCCTCCAACGGCGCTCACCGCTGATGATGATATACTTTCCGCTGGGCTCTTTGCGCACGGTGATGGGCTGAATGAGTCCGAGAGTGGAGATCGAGTCGGCGAGTTCCTCGAGTGCGTCGTCGTCGAAGATGGTGCGGGGCTGCTTGGGGTTGGGGATAATGCTATCCACATCCAACTCCTCCATACGGCTAACGCTGGGTACCTCGCCCAAATAGTTTTCTGTCTCGAGAATCGCGCCAAGGCCGCGACCGAGTCCGGTATGTTTCTTCATAACTCTATATTTTTCGTTCTTTTTTGTTGTATCTGGTTTCTATTTCTTGCGATTGCGTTTGAGGAACTCTTTTGCCAGCTCCATATAGCACTTACTGCCAGACGAGGATGCATCGTGAAGGATTACGGGCACACCGTGGCTGGGGGCCTCATCGAGCCTTACGCTGCGCGAGATGATGGTGTCGTAGGTCAGGTGCTTGAAGTGGTCTTTGACCTCCATTGTCACCTGGTTGGCAAGGCGTGAGCGCGAGTACATCGTCATCACGAAACCCTCAATCTCGAGCGAGGGGTTCAGCTTACCTTTGACCATCTTGATGGTGTTGAGCAGTTTGCCAAGGCCTTCGAGTGCAAAGTAGCCACACTGCACGGGAATGAGTACCGAGTCCGAGGCCACCAGAGCATTGACCGTAGTGTAGCCCAGGCTGGGGGAGCAGTCAATGAAGATGTAGTCATACTGGTCACGCAATCCGTCGAGCACCTTTTTCATACGGAAGTGGCCGTCGTCGAGCGATGCGAGCTCGGTGTCGGCACCCACCAGATTGATACTCGAGGGGAGCACGGAGAGTTTTTTGACCTCTTCGCTCTTGAGGATAACCTCCTCGGCCGAGCGCATACCGACGATGCACTCGTAGATGCCTTCGTTCTTGATGTCGAAGCCCAGGCCGGAGGTTGCATTGGCCTGCGGATCGGCATCCACAAGAAGGATTTTTTTGCCCATAATGGCAAGATTAGCAGCAAGATTGATTGCTGTTGTAGTTTTACCTACGCCACCTTTTTGGTTGGCAAGTGCTATAATTTTACCCATAATATTCCAATATAAGTTGGAGCAAAAATAGCAATTTTCTTTGGAAAATTCCTATTATTTCACAGAAAATACTTATATTTGAAGTTGGAAAACCATATTTTGTTTACCAAGCACAGAAAACCTATTTCAATTTTTAACCAAATAAACAGAAAAATTATGGAATCGTTGAAAGGCAAAAACTTTCTGAAACTTCTTGATTTCTCGTCCGACGAGATTCGTTACTTCTTGCAGCTGGCTGCACAGCTCAAAGCCGATAAGAAGGCCGGCAAAGAGCAGAAACACCTTGTGGGTAAGAACATTGTGCTTCTCTTTGAGAAGGACTCGACCCGCACCCGTTGCTCCTTTGAGGTGGCTGTTCACGACCAGGGTGGCCATGTAACCTACCTCGGCCCCAGCGGCTCGCAGATGGGTAAAAAAGAGTCTATCGCCGACACCGCAAGGGTGCTTGGTAGGATGTACGACGGTATCGAGTATCGTGGCTATGGTCAGTCCATCGTTGAGGAACTTGCACAGTATGCAGGTGTTCCCGTATGGAATGGTCTTACCAACGAGTATCACCCCACTCAGATTTTGGCCGACTTTTTGACTATGAGTGAGCATAGCGACAAACCCTTTGGCCAGATGAAGTTCTGCTACCTGGGCGATGCACGCTACAATATGGGTAACTCGCTGATGGTTGGTTGTGCCAAGATGGGTATCGACTTCCGTGCAGCTTGCCCCGCAGGTTATGAGCCCGAGGCTTGGCTCGTTGAGGAGTGCCGCAAGATTGCTGCTGAGACAGGCGGTAAGATCACCATCACTCAGGATGTTC
>JAGBYS010000157.1 GCA_017628675.1 Tidjanibacter sp. | reverse complement strand
TGTGTATCGTTAATTAAATTATTTATTCTCGTGCTCGATCAGCTTCCAGGTTGCATCGATCAAATTTTGGAACATGGGATTTTCCATGGCTTTGATAATGAAGCTCTGGCGGGGAGAGTTGATATCCTCACCGGAGATCTGGAACATGCCGTACTGATCGCACAGGCCGCGCAGACGCTCCAGCAGCAGGTCGCGCTCTATTTCGTAAATTCCGCTCTCTGCCAAGCGGTCGATGTGCTCTTCGAGCAGTTCAATGGTTTTCAGAGTATCTTTCATAGTTTGAGAAATTAAATGCGTTTTGAAAATATATCCCACAAAATTACTAATTTTGATTTTAGAAAGCAAATTTATGGTTATCTTTGCGGAAACTTTCAGAAAATAGAACTTTTATATGGCTTTACAATGCGGCATAGTGGGCCTTCCCAATGTGGGAAAAAGCACACTCTTCAACTGTCTGTCCAACGCAAAGGCACAGGCGGCAAACTTTCCTTTCTGCACCATCGACCCCAATGTGGGCGTAATCACCGTACCCGACGAGAGGCTCATGAAGTTGGCCGAGATTGACAACCCCAAGCGAGTGGTTCCCACCACCATTGAGATTGTCGACATCGCCGGCCTCGTGAAGGGCGCATCCAAGGGCGAAGGTCTTGGCAATAAATTCCTTGCAAACATCCGCAACACCGACGCAATCATCCACGTGCTGCGCTGCTTCGACAACGAGAACATCACCCACGTGGACGGCTCGGTAAACCCCGTGAGGGACAAGGAGATTATCGACACCGAACTCATTATGAAGGACCTCGAGACCGTCGAGAGCCGCATCGGCAAGACCCAGAAGCAGGCCGCCGCAGGCGACAAGGTGGCCAAGCGTCAGTATGATATTCTGTGCCGCTACAAAGAGGCTATGGAGCAGGGCAAGGCCGCACGCTCGGTGGAGATCGACAACAAGGAGGACGCCAAGTGGGTTATGGAGCTCTGCCTTCTGACCAACAAGCCCGTACTGTATGTGTGCAATGTGGACGAGGCGAGCATCACCAGCGGCAACGCCTATGTGGAGGCTGTGCGTGAGGCCATCCGCGAGGAGAACGCCGAGCTGCTCGTTGTGGCAGCCGCCACCGAGGCCGACATTGCCGAGCTGGAGAGTTACGAGGAGCGTCAGATTTTCCTCGAGGAGTTGGGCATTGCCGAGTCGGGCGTGAGCCGCCTTATCAAGGGTGCCTACAAACTTCTGGGCCTTGAGACCTTCTTCACCACCGGTGCCGACGAGTCGCGTGCCTGGACCTACACCAAGGGCTACAAAGCGCCTCAGGCTGCGGGCGTTATCCACACCGACTTCGAGCGTGGCTTCATCCGTGCCGAGGTCATCAAGTATGACGACTATGTGGCGCTCGGCAGCGAGAAGGCTTGTCGTGAGGCGGGCAAGATTGGCGTCGAGGGCAAGGAGTACATCGTGCAGGATGGCGACATTATGCACTTCCTGTTCAATGTCTAATTCACAGTGCAAAATTCAAAATTCAAAGTTATATGGATAGAAAAGTAAGAGTTCGTTTCGCACCCTCTCCTACCGGTGCGCTTCACATTGGCGGCGTTCGCACCGCACTCTACAACTACCTCTTTGCCCGCCAGAGGGGTGGCGACTTCATCCTCCGCATTGAGGACACCGACTCGACCCGCTATGTAGAGGGTGCCGAGGAGTACATTATGGAGTCGCTCGAGTGGTGTGGCATCAAGATTGACGAGGGCGTTCGCGAGGGTGGCCCCCACGCCCCCTATCGCCAGAGCGAGAGAAAAGAGATTTACCTTAAATATGCGCTTCAGCTCGTAGAGTCGGGCAATGCCTACTACGCCTTCGACACCCCCGAGGAGCTCAACTCGCTGCGTGCCGAGTTGGAGGCCAAGGGCGAAACCTTCTGCTACAACTACGCCGTAAGGGAGCAGCTTGCCACCTCGTTGCGCCTTTCGGCCGAGGAGGTCGAGGCTCGCAAGGCCCGTGGCGACCAGTGGGTCATCCGCTTCAAGATGCCCGAGAACGAGGTTGTGGCAATGGACGACCTCATTCGTGGCCACGTGGAGATGAACACCTCCACCCTCGACGACAAGGTGCTCTATAAGTCGGCCGACGCACTCCCCACCTACCACCTGGCAAACATCGTGGATGACCACCTGATGGAGATTTCGCACGTGATTCGTGGCGAGGAGTGGTTGCCCTCTCTCCCCTTGCACTACCTGCTCTACAAGGCATTTGGCTGGGAGGAGAGCCGCCCCGAGTTTGCACACCTTCCCCTGCTCCTCAAACCCACAGGTCAGGGCAAACTGAGCAAGCGTGACGGCGACAAACTCGGCTTCCCCGTATTCCCCCTCAAGTTCGTAGCCCCCAGCGGCGAGGTGTCGCGTGGCTACCGCGAGGACGGCTACTTCCCCGAGGCCTTCATCAATATGTTGGCTCTTCTCGGCTGGAACACCTGCACCGAGCCGGAGATTTTCTCTATGGAGGAACTTATTGAGGCTTTCTCGTTGGAGAGGGTTGGCAAGTCGGGCGCAAGGTTCAGCCCCGATAAGGCACACTGGTTCAACGCACAGTATATGCACACCCGCGCCGATGAGGAGGTTGCCGACATCTACGAGGTACAACTCCGCGAGCGTGGCATTGAGCTCTCACGCGAGAAGGTTGTGAAAAGTGCCTCGCTGATTAAGATGAGGGCCACCTTCCCCGAGGAGTTCTGGGCACTCTCGTCGTTCCTCTTCGAGGCTCCCACCGCCTACGATGAGAAGGCAACCAAGAAGTATTGGAAGGCCGACGCTCCCCGCATCATTGGCGAATTGAGGACCATCCTCGAGGGCATCGAGGAGTTCACCTCGGCCGAGATGGAGAGGGTTGTTGGCGGCTGGATTGCCGACAATCAGATTGGTATGGGACTTATTATGTACGATTGGAGGCTATGCATCGTGGGCAAGCCCAAAGGCTTCGGTATGTACGATATGTGTGCGGTGCTGGGCAAAGAGGAGAGCCTCCGCCGCCTGGACTCGGCACTCGCCGCTCTCCCCAAAGCAGAGTAGAAAAATCGACACAAGAGTTGCATAATCAACATATTTTTAATAACTTGCGCTCAACTTTTTATAGTTGGGCGCATTTTTTTGTGAGTTTTTTTGCGAAAAAGCAAAAAAAATTTGTGACCCCGTGCAACATTTTGGGGTGCTTTTGCATCTATATCAATAGAACCCCCTAAAATATATTAAGAGTATGAATTGCAAACTTATCAGATGGATTCTCGGAATCCTTGGTTTTTCGACCGTGGCTTCCTCGTGCGAGGTGATTGAGGACATCGGCCGTGGCCCTGTGGCAATGTATGGTTGCCCCTCGGCCGACTATGTATTCAATGTGGAGGTGCTCGATTCCGAGAGTCACGCACCCATCAAGGGCATCAAGCTGGATATTAGCGGTTATCACAATGTGTATGAGTACACCTCGGTTACAACTTCGGCCGACGGCAAAGCGACCCTACGACTGAATGCCTTCCCCAACAATAGTCACACACTCCTTGTTGAAGATGTTGATGGTGAGGAAAATGGCTCGTACAACTCCACAAGTGTAATTGTAAGTACCGACAGCAACGACTACAAAAACCCAGGCGAACATGGCTGGTACGAAGGCACCGTCACCCACGATGTGCTGATAGAAATGACCCCTAAAACCGAATAGCCTATGAAAAGCAAAATCCTGAAATTCTTGATGGTGGCACTTGGCTTTGGAACCTACACCTCGTGCGATGGTCCCGATATGTACGGCTGCCCAATGCCCGCACCCGAGTATGGTTGCCCCTATGCAGAGTACAACTTCGATGTGGATGTGGTTGATAGCGAGAACGATGCGCCCATTGAGGGTATTCGCGTGAGCGTCATTGAGAAATACAGCGAACAGTACACCGACACCCTCGCAGTGGGACTCACACAGCCCGATGGCAAGGTGCGCCTGCAAGTGGGAAGAATGCCTACCGACAAACACACCCTCGTGGCCGACGATGTGGATGGCGAGGCCAACGGCTCTTTCGACTCCGCATCGGTTGTGGTATCCACCTCCGAGAGCGACTACACCAATGGCGATGGCTCGTGGTATGCTGGCCAAGCAACCCAAGAGGTCACCATTAAGGTCAATAAAAATGAGTAATGAGTAAAGAGTAAAGAGTAATGAGTAAT
>JAGBYS010000156.1 GCA_017628675.1 Tidjanibacter sp. | reverse complement strand
CATCGGAGCCGAAAAAAAACTCTTTGTGGTGGCCGACCACCCCGAGGAGTGCCTGGAGCGCTTCTGCCAACAGATGCCCATTGTGAGGGCTGCGGGCGGCATCGTGGAGAACGGCAATGGCGATGTGCTTATGATGACCCGCAAGGGGTGGCGCGACCTGCCCAAAGGCCACATCGAGGAGGGCGAAACCCCCGAGGAGGCAGCCATAAGGGAGGTGCAGGAGGAGACGGGACTCCAAGAGGTGGAGATCCTCGCACCACTCTGCCCCACCTACCATTTCCACAAGGCCTATGGCCGCTGGGAGATAAAGCAGACCGACTGGTATCTGATGTACTCGCCGGGCGAAAATCCCGAACTCGAGCCCGAGCAAGATGAGGCCATAACCGTTGTCGAGTGGCTCCGTGGGCGCAGACTCTGGCAGGCTGTCGAGGAGAGTTATTCGACCATCAAGGTGGTCTTCGAGAAGTACCTCGAAGTGAAAGTGGGTCAATAACATACAGCCCCACATACAAAGGAGAAACTAATAACCAAAAATAAATTGCTAATCTGATATGAAATTTACAAATCTATTAAAATCAGCCGCGGCGGCTCTCCTGCTGGTAGGATGCAGCCAAAGCGCAACACTGGAAGTTATGGAGTTTACCAACAACCTCACCCCTGAGGAGATTGCCGCAGGAAAGTTCACCCCCGAGGTGATGTGGAAAATGGGCCGTGTGGGCAGCCAGAAGATCTCGCCCGACGGCAACCTTGTAGCCTTCACCATTACCTATTATAGTATGGAGGAGAACAAGGGTACCACCGGCATCTACCTGATGCCCACCAATGGTGGAGAGGTAGTGCGCCTTGTGGAGAATGGCTCGGCACCCCAATGGGTGGGCGACCGCCTCTACTATATGACCGGCGGTCAGGTGTGGAGCATTCTCGCCAACGGCAAAGAGAATAGGCAACTCACCGACATCGAGGGCCTCGAGAGTTACGGCATTGCCCCCTCGGGCGATGTGATGTACTTCACCAAGAGAGTACACATCGTGGACATCAAGGGCTCGGACATCTACGCCCAGGCCGACAAGTCCAAATCGCGCATCTATGACGACCTGATGGTACGCCACTGGGACTATTGGGATGAGGGCGACTACTCCCACATCTTCGTGGCCAAACTCGAGGGCGGCCTTGTGAAGGAGGGTCTGGATATTATGGAGGGTCAGCCCTGGGATGCCCCCCTTGCCCCCTACTTCGACAGCGAGGAGATCGCTTGGAACAACGCCGGCACCGCTCTGGCATACACCTGCAAGCACCTCACCGGTGCGGCCTATGCCGTATCGACCGACTCGGACATCTTCATCTACGACCTGGCAAGCGGCACCACCCGCAACATCTGCAAGGAGTGGGGCGAGATGCCTGGCTATGACAAATATCCCGTATGGAGCCCCAACGACAAGCAGATTGCCTTCCGCAGTATGCGTCGTGCCGGCAACGAGAGCGACAAAGAGCGCCTGTTCTTGTGGAACTCCGAGGATGGCTCAATGAAGGACCTCACCGAGAACTTCGACTACAATGCCACCAATGTTGTATGGGAGGGTAACGAAACCCTCTATTTCGTGAGCCCCATCACCGCAACCCACCAGATTTGCCGTGTGACAACCGCCGGCTGCGATGTGGAGATTCTCACCTCGGGCGACCACGACATCAACTCCTTCTCCAAGGTGAATGAGAAGATCGTGGCCCATATGAACACCATTATGAAGGCTCCCGAGCTCTACTCGGTGGAGGCCGATGGCGCACTCACTCAGCTGACCTTCATCAACCAGCAGATCTACGACAACATCCCTATGGGTAAGTGTGAGAAACGCTGGGTGAAGACCACCGACGGCAAGCAGATGCTCGTTTGGGTGATCCTTCCTCCCAACTTCGACGAGAGCCAGAAATATCCCACCCTGCTCTACTGCCAGGGCGGCCCCCAGAGCGTTGTTAGCCAGTTCTGGAGCTACCGTTGGAACTTCCAGCTGATGGCCTCGGAGGGTTACATTGTGGTTGCACCCAACCGTCGAGGTCTGCCCTCGTTTGGTCAGGAGTGGCTCGACCAGATCTCAGGCGACTACAGCGGTCAGAACATCCGCGACTATCTGGCAGCCATTGACGATGTGGCCAAGGAGCCCTGGAGCGACGAGAACCGTCTGGGTGCTGTGGGCGCAAGCTATGGTGGCTACTCGGTTTACTACCTCGCAGGTCACCACGAGGGCCGCTTCAAAGCACTCATCTCCCACTGTGGCATCTTCAACTTCGAGAGTATGTATGGCCACACCGAGGAGTTGTGGTTCGTGAATAACGACTACGGCGGCGCATACTGGGACAAGAAGAACAAGACCGCACAGCGCAGCTATGCCAACTCGCCCCACAAGGCTGTGGCAAAATGGGATACCCCCATCCTCATCATCACCGGTGAGCAGGACTTCCGCATCCCCTTCACCCAGAGCCTGGAGGCCTTCACGGCAGCCAAGATGCAGGGTGTGCCCGCACGCTTGGTGGCCTTCGAAAATGAGGCCCACCAGGTATTCCAGCCCCAGAACTCGCTCGTATGGAACCGTGAGTTCTTCGGTTGGCTCAACAAGTACCTCAAATAGTCCAATCGCACAATTTTACTTCCGCTTGTGCCGTTAGACTTTAGACATTAGACTTTAGAGAACAAGAATTATGAAAACCGACTTCGTACAAGATCGCAGAGATGGCGACAGCAGAGGTGACATCATCTTTGCTCTGTTTGGCCACGCCACCATCGGTATCGAATGGGATGGCAAACACATCTACCTTGACCCCTGCCTGAGCGAGGCCGATTACTCCCTGCTGCCAAAGGCCGATGCAATTCTCATCACCCATCACCACGACGACCATTTCGACCCCAAGGCCATTGAACTATTGCGCCAGAGCGACACGGTAATCATTGCCAATGAGGTTGTGGGCCACCAGGTGGAGGGCGCCGAGATTCTGGGCGGAAGCAACCGCACCTTTGTCAATTCGTGGATGACGGTGGAGGCCGTGCCCGCCTACAACATCGAGCGCACACAATTCCACCCCAAGGAGCGAGGCGACAACGGATATATCGTGGAGGTTGCCGGCAGGCGCATCTACATTGGTGGCGACACAGAGCTCACCCCCGAGATGAGGGCAGCCGAGGACATTGACTACCTCTTCCTGCCCGTAAATCTCCCCTACACGATGACCGTGGAGATGGCGGTGGAGGCGGCTCGCACGATTCGTCCGAGCGTATTCTATCCCTTCCACACGGTTGGCACCGCCCCAGAGGATATTGCTCGCATACCCGAGCTTCTGGAGGGTGACAACATCGAGGTGGTCATCGCACCAATGGAGTAGAGTTCTAAGGGAGCCCCTCAACAAAATAAGCAGCACCTTGAAGGTGCTGCTTATTGTTTTTTTGCTCGGTCAATATGTCGCCGCAAAGTGGGATTAGGGCACGATGATCCTGAGTCGTTTATCCTCAGTGGTGAGCCTCACGGGCGTAGTGCCAAGTGCCTCGCCGTCGATCTCCACCTCACGCACCTCCTTGGAGGTCACCGTAATCTCTCTGCCACGATAGTTATTCACTCGCTTGAGGTTGTAGAGTTTGCCATCGAAGAGTCGGCCCACGACCAGCGCAATGTGAGGAATGGACATCTGCTCAATGACCGTCACATCCAGCAGTCCGTCGTCGGTCACCGAGCCGGGAAGTTGCCACATACCGCTGCCATTATACTGACCTATGCCCACGGCAATGCTCATAATATTTCCCTTGGCCTCGGTTGTGCCATCCACCCCAACGGTCATCATACACGAACGATAGGTGAGCACCGAGCGGACAAGTTGGGTCATATAGGCAGCCTTGCCATTACGGCCCTTATCCTTCATCTGGCAGACCCTCAGGTTCACGGCCGCATCCAGACCCATACCGCAGATGTTCACGCAGTAGCGCTCGGCCTGCTCGCCATTGCGCCCAACATACTCCACCTTGGCAACATCCTGTCTGAACTCCTTGCCGGCAGCGATGACATTCACCGCCTCCTGATAATCTCTGGGGATTTTGTATGTGCGAATCCAATCGTTACCCGTACCCACAGGGATGACGCCCATCCTTATCTGGTCCGAGGGGACAGCCCTCTGGCGCAAGATTCCATTTGCAACCTCGTGCACGGTACCGTCGCCTCCGATGGCAATCAGATTGCGGTAGCCATCCTCCACCACACCTCTCTCGGCCAAGTCAATGGCGTGGCTGCGGTGACCCGTGAAGACCGTGTCGAAATCGATACCCGCCCCGTAGAGCATACGCGCAATGTGTTCCCAATCGCGACCACAGCGACCACTACCCGAGAGCAGGTTTACGATGGCAAGCCATCTATTGTTTTTACTCATTCTTCCTCTATTTATCTCCTAACCATAATCTCGGCGACATCCTACCCTATTCGGATGTCGCCGAGCATTCTATTGGGTTTTCATTTCGGGACTCTCTCCCCTACCCAAAACTACTTCTCGGGAGCGTGCTCGAGAGTGTAGCAGAGGTAGTTGTAGAACTTCTCCACCGAAGCGATATTCACCTTCTCGTCGGGCGAGTGGGGATAGCAGATGGTGGGACCACAGGAGATCATATCCATTTTGGGATATACGCCACCAATGATACCGCACTCCAGACCTGCGTGGATTGCCATAACTGCGGGCTCCTTGCCATAGAGTGCCTTGTAGCCATCCTGCATAGTCTTCAGAATGGGCGACTCGGGATTGGGGTTCCAACCGTCGTAGGCACCCGAGAGTTTCACGCTTGCACCAGCCAGCTCGCAGATGGTCTTCATCTGCTGTGCCAGAGCCTCCTTCTCGCTGCGAACAGAGCTACGCAACAGGCAGAGGATGGTGAACTTACCCTTCTCCGATACGACCCTTGCAAGGTTGGTGGAGGTCTGTACGAGGCCGGGCATAGTGGTGCTCATCTTCACGATGCCGTTGGGCAGACCAACAACTGCGTCGATGAGGTCCTGAGTGTCGAAGATGTCGATGCACTTCGAGGGGCATTTAACGGGAACAGCCTTGAACGAGATGCTGTCCTCGATACCCTTGAACTCGGTCTGATAGAGTTTCTCGTAGCGTTTAACGGCTGCAAGGAATTTTTTCTCATACTGCTTCAGCACAGCAACGGTAGCAAATGCCTCCCTGGGGATAGCATTCCTCAGGCCACCGCCGTCGATGTCGCACAGCAGGATGCCGAACTTATCCATAAAGGTCTTCAGGAAGCGGCACATAAGTTTGTTGGAGTTGGCCCTCTGGAGGATGATCTCCATACCCGAGTGGCCACCCTTAAGGCCCTTGATCTCCAGGCGGTAGCCGCTGAAGTCGCTCTTGATGATGCGGCCGGTGCCGTAGCGCATAGTGGCGTTGAAGTCCATACCACCTGCACAACCAACATACAACTCACCCTCGGTCTCCGAGTCGAGGTTCAGCAGAATCTCGCCCTTGAGCATACCGGGCTTCAGACCGAAAGCACCATCCATACCGGTCTCCTCGGTTGCGGTGAAGAGTGCCTCGATGGGGCCGTGTTTGAGGCTCTTGTCCTCCAAGATGGCCATCATTGCAGCCAGACCAATACCGTTGTCGGCGCCAAGGGTAGTACCATTTGCGGTCACCCAATCGCCATCGATGTAGGCCTCAATGGCGTCGGTATCGAAGTTGAACTCTTTGTCCGAGTTCTTCTGGGGTACCATATCCACGTGGGCCTGGAGAACGATAGTCTTGCGGTTCTCCATACCGGGGGTGGCGGGCTTGCGAACCAAGATGTTGGTAGCCTCGTCCATAGTATACTCCAAACCCAGACCTTTCACAAACTCAATGATGTAGTTGCGAGCAGCCTCCTCATTGTGCGAGGGGCGGGGGCACTGGGTCAGGCCCTGAAAACATTTCCAAACTGCCTGGGGGGCAAGTTTCGACAGATTTTTGTCCATAATAGTCGATGTTTTTAGTTTTTATGTTTAGTTGTTTAATTATTTTCCGTTTCGTTCTCATCGGCACTCTTGCCCTCGAAAGCCCTCACGATGCGGCTCACGAGCGAGTGGCGAATGATATCCT
>JAGBYS010000155.1 GCA_017628675.1 Tidjanibacter sp. | reverse complement strand
CCGTCGATTACATAGTACTTGCCGCGCACGGGCATCGAGATATAGTTGAGCCTCACGGATGCGTCGGCCTTGTCGTTGTCGACCTTGAAGCCCTGCATTGAGAACAGCAGGTCGCTCTCGATGACGAACCAGTTGCAGGCGATGCTCTCAAAGAAGAGGCCGGCCGACACGCCGGGGAGGATTTTTGCGTTGGGGATACCGTTGGCCGTGGCGAATGTTGCGCCAACCTTGGGGCCCCAGGCCCACCCCTGAGCGGAGATTGTGCCGAGCGAGAGAAGTGCTGTGGCACAAAGGAGAAAAAGTTTTTTCATAGATAAACTTGATTTGTTATTGTTTGTTAAACATCGGTTGCCCTGTGGGCCTATAAGCCTCCTGCGAACAACCCTTCGCCCCTCATATCGCAAAATGAGTGCCAGAAGGAGTTGTGGGCTTCGGTTGTGGAGGGGAGATTTTTGGGCAGATGGTTTATTATTGCTACCTTTGTAGCTACCTAAACGAGAAAAATTGGATTATGACAAAGAGAAAACAACGCACAACTCGCTGTGTGGCAAGCCCAAGGTGCTCGGCCACCCTGCGCACCATTATCTATCTGCTCTGCTTTGCGGACTCGCTGTTGGTGAAGCCTGCCGTGGCGCTCTTTATGGGCATAGCCCTTGCGCTTACCATCGGAGCACCCTACACCAAGTTCAATAAGAGGTGCTCAAAATATCTGCTCCAGATGGCCGTTGTGGGCCTCGGCTTCGGTATGAATCTCCATAGCGCAATAGCCTCAGGCAAGGAGGGTATGATGTTCACTATCGTGTCGGTTGTGGGGGTGATGATTGTGGGCGTGGCGCTTGGCCGTCTGCTGAGGGTTAATCCCAAGAACGCCTACCTCATCTCTTCGGGCACAGCCATCTGTGGTGGCTCGGCCATTGCGGCTGTGGCACCCATCATCGAGGCCGACGATAACGACACCTCGCTGGCCTTGGCTACCATCTTCATCCTCAATGCCGTGGCGCTCTTCATCTTCCCGCCCATCGGTCAGGCTTTGGGGCTCACCGAGCAGCAGTTTGGCACCTGGGCGGCCATCGCCATCCACGACACGAGTTCGGTGGTGGGCGCAGGTGCGGCCTATGGCCCCGAGGCGCTGGAGGTGGCCACGACCATCAAACTTACCCGTGCGCTGTGGATCTTCCCTCTGGCGCTGGTGTCGATACTGCTCTTCCGCTCCAAGGGTAAGAGGGTGGCCATTCCTTGGTTTATCCTCCTGTTCATCGTGGCGATGCTGCTTAATACCTATGTTGCACTCCCCGAGGCTGTTACCGATGTCGTTGTAGCCGCCTCGCGCCGTGCCTTGAGCCTCACGCTCTTTCTGATAGGCTGTGGCCTCTCGGTTGGGGCAATTAAAAAGGTGGGGGCCAAACCGCTCATCCTGGGCATAGTGCTCTGGGCCATAATATCGGTCACCACGCTGCTGGTGGTAATGGCGTAGCGTTTTTAGCGGTCATCAGTTGTCGGTCGAAACAAAAACACCTCTCGGGTTACATTTTTGTAACCCGAGAGGTGTTTTTGTTTATAGCTGACCGCTGACTGCTGAAAGCCTTTACAGCAGTTTGCTCATAAACTTGGCGGCGTTCACTACAAAGCGGGTGTGGGTGCCACGGCCGAGGAGTTGCTCGCCACAGCGGGCCTCCACCTCGAACTCGATCTTGCGGCCATCCACGGCCGTAACCGTAGCCTCCGCCTCGATGGTTGCACCGATGGGCGAGGGGGCCAGGTGGGAGGTCGAAATCTGGGTGCCGACGGTGGTGTCGCCCTCGGCGAGGAAGGGTGCAACGGCGGTCATTGCTGCGTGCTCCATAAGTGCCACCATCGAGGGGGTGGCGAAGACATCAAGGCCGCCCGAGCCAACGGCGCTGGCCACATTGCTGCTATCTACAACGGTTGTGCTGATGTGCTTTGTTCCTACTTCAATCATCATATCGTATCGGTTTTTTGTGTTTGAAATGTCAGTTACGGAGGCAAAGATAGTTTTTTTTGACGAGAGAAAAAATATAGCTACCTTTGTCGCTATAACCACAAACTTTTTTTTTCAAATCCCGCTATGGCAAAACGAAGAGGCCTACTGCACACCATCCGCAGGTTTGTCTACAAGAAGCGTATGCGCAACCACCACATCATTCCCGTGAGCGACAAGCGTTTTGTGGAGATGATGTTCTACCGCGATATGGGCTACAAGCTCGACCTGGAGAATCCCCGTACCTTCAATGAGAAACTCCAGTGGCTCAAGATATATAACCACCGACCCGAGTATACGGCTATGGTCGACAAGGCGGCTGCCAAGGAGTATGTGGCCTCCATCATAGGCCCCGAGCATATCATCCCCACGCTGGGCCTCTGGGATCGATTTGAGGATATAGACTTCTCGCAGATCCCCGAGAAATTTGTGCTCTAGACCACCCACGACAGCAAGAGTGTGGTCATCTGCACCGACCGCCAAACTTTCGACCTTGAGGCGGCACGCAAACTGCTCACCACCTCGCTCCAGAGGAGCTACTACCTGCGCTTCCGTGAGTGGCCCTACAAAAACATCAAGCCACGCATCATCGCCGAGGAGTATATGGTCGATGAGAGTGGCACCGAGCTGAAGGACTACAAGTTCTCCTGCTACAATGGTGTGGCTACTGATGTGATGCT
>JAGBYS010000154.1 GCA_017628675.1 Tidjanibacter sp. | reverse complement strand
GGCCGTGGTTGACGTGTACGCACACGAGGTTGTTGCCAATGGCCTTCAGCAGCAGAGCAGCCACAACCGACGAGTCAACGCCACCCGAGAGGGCCAAAAGCACCTTCTTGTCGCCTACCTGCTGGCGGATAATCTCCACCTGGTCGCTCACGAAGTTGGTCATATTCCAGTTGGCCTCGGCCTTGCAGGTGTCGAATACGAACGACCTGACAGCCTCTTTGATAGCCTCTTCGTTATCCTCGAAAGCCTCGAGTTTAACCTCGCAGAGAGCCTTGGCGTGGCCTGCAGCCATAACGGGAAGGCCTGCCTGATAAATCTCGGGGAGAACATCAATCTCCTGGCCGTCGATCACATTATTCTCGCCACCGTTGATAATCACACCCTTAACGCCGGGAAGTGCTTTGAGCTCATTGGCGGTGATATCGTGTGGGTAGATCTCGCTATAGACACCCAGCGCGCGGATGGCCCTTGCAAGCACCGTATTGTGGTGGCTGCCAAGGTCGAGGATTACAATCATATCCTGTTTCATATACAATTTTGAATTATGAATTTTGCATTTTGAATTTTGAATTCTCTTTACTCGCCCCTTGTATAGTTAGGAGCCTCCTTGGTGATGGTCACATCGTGGGGGTGGTTCTCAACCACAGCTGCCGAGGTGATCTTCACGAACTTAGCCTGGTGGAGCGCCTCGATATCCTTTGCACCACAGTAGCCCATACCCGAACGCAGACCACCAATGAGCTGATAGATGGTCTCGCTCAAGGTACCCTTGTAAGGCATGCGTGCCACGATACCCTCGGGTACAAACTTGCTCGAGTCGCACTTCTCGCTCTGGAAGTAGCGATCCTTGGAGCCCGCCTGCATAGCCTCAATGGAGCCCATACCACGGTAGGATTTGAACTTACGGCCGTTGTAGATGATGGTCTCGCCGGGCGACTCCTCCACACCTGCAAGCATCGAGCCCATCATCACACAGTCGCCACCTGCAGCCAGAGCCTTCACAACATCGCCCGAGTAGCGCAAACCACCATCGGCAATGACGGGCACATCGTACTGGTGTGCCACCTTGGCCGCATTGAAGATTGCGCTCAGCTGGGGAACGCCCACGCCGGCCACAATACGAGTCGTACAGATGGAGCCAGGTCCAATACCCACCTTCACGCCGTCGGCACCGGCCTTAATGAGGAACTCGGCTGCCTCAGCAGTTGCAATGTTACCCACGAGGACATCAATCTCGGGGAAGGCGGCCTTCACGGCCTTCAGAGTGTTGGTGACATTTGCCGAGTGGCCGTGTGCGGTGTCGATGACCACTGCATCCACGCCAGCCTCCACCAGAGCCTTCACCCTATCGAGAGTGTCGCTCGTTACGCCCACACCTGCTGCTACCCTCAGGCGGCCTTTGTCGTCCTTGCACGCATTGGGATAGTCCTGAATCTTGGTGATGTCACGGTAGGTGATAAGACCGATGAGTTTGCCGTCGTTATCCACAACGGGGAGTTTCTCAATCTTATTTTTTAGAAGAATCTGCGAGGCCTCCTGAAGATTGGGGTTGGTGGTGGTAACGAGCTTCTCACAAGTCATAACCTCCGCAATCGAGAGGTTCATATCGGTCTGGAACCTGAGGTCACGGTTTGTCACAATGCCGATGAGCTTCATCTGGTCATCCACAACGGGGATACCGCCAATGTGGTTCTCCTTCATAAGCCTCAGGGCGTCGCCAACGGTCTGCTCCTTGGTGATGGTCACGGGGTCATAGATCATACCGCTCTCGGCCCTCTTCACCTTTCTCACCTGAGCAGCCTGGGCTGCGATGGACATATTCTTGTGAACCACACCGATACCACCCTCACGAGCGATGGCAATAGCCATCTCGGCCTCGGTCACGGTGTCCATTGCGGCCGAAACGATGGGGATATTCAGGCGGATATTGCGCGAAAAACGACTGCCGAGCGACACCATATTGGGGGTCACCTCGGAGTAAGCCGGGATCAGTAGCACATCGTCAAAGGTCATACCCTCTTGTGCGATTTTCTCTTCAATAAACGACATAGTTGTATGGTATTAAAAATTCTTCAATTTTTCGTCAATAATGATGGTCTTCGAGCGGTCGGCACCAACGGAGATGACACCCACCTTCACGCCTGTAACCTCCTCAATCTTCCTTACATAAGCCTTGGCAGCCTCGGGAAGAACCTCAAAGGTCTTAACATCGGAGATATCCTCTTTCCAGCCCTCAAGCTCAATGAGCACGGGCTTGCAACGCGCAAGCTTGGCGATGGTTGCGGGGGGATTCTCGATAACCTCGCCATCCACCTCGTAACCCACGCAGATGGATACCTTGTCGAGGCCCGAGAGCACATCGAACAGCATCAGCGCCCACGAGTCGATGCCCGCCAGACGGCTCACATAGCGAGCCACAACGGCGTCGAACCAACCCACCCTGCGGGGACGACCCGTCACGGTGCCATACTCGTGGCCACGCTCCCTAATCTCCTCTGCCCTATTGTCGAAGAGCTCGGTGGGGAATGGGCCCTCGCCTACCCTTGTACAGTAGGCCTTGGCTACGCCCAACACATTGTCAATCCACTTGGGCGAGATACCTGCACCCACGGGAACACTCGCCGACGAAGGGGTCGAAGAGGTAACATAGGGGTAGGTGCCGTGGTCTATGCAGAGCATCATACCCTGTGCACCCTCAAAGAGAACCTTCTGATCGCTCTCGAGCGCCTTGTTAATGAGTGCCGAGGTGTCGCAGATCATATGACCAATCTTGCCGGCCAGAGCCATATACTGATTGTATACAGCCTCGAACTCAAAGGTTTCAAGGCCCAACATCTCGAGCTCCATATTTTTAACCTCCAGAGCGGCCTTGAGCCTCTCAGCGAAGTACTCGGGCTCCAGCAGGTCACCCATACGGATACCCACACGGCTATACTTATCCGTGTATGCAGGACCAATACCCTTCTTGGTAGTACCAATCTGTTTGCCACCCTTGAGATTCTCGTATGCGCCATCCAGAGCCGAGTGGTAGGGCATAACCACAGCTGCACGATCGGAGATGTAGAGCTGATAGTCGGTGATTCCCTGCGAGTGGAGCTTCTCCAGTTCATCTACAACACCCTGTGGGTTGATGACCATACCATTGGCCATCACATTTTTGGTTTTGGGGTTGAAGATTCCCGAAGGAATACTCTGCAGGGAGTATTTGTGGCCGTCGAAAACCACCGTGTGGCCGGCGTTGTTGCCGCCCTGGTAGCGCACGACCATATCTGCCTTGCAGGCAAAGTAGTCGGTAATTTTACCTTTACCCTCGTCGCCCCATTGCGACCCTATTACAACCAATCTTTCAGACATCTCTCTTCTACTCCTCTATTTTATTGCGTTTGAAAATATAATCTACGTTCTTCATATAGTACTCCAGCGTGAAGCACGATGCGAGCTCCTCCTCGGTGAGAGTAGCGTTCACGGTAGGCTCCTACTTCAGGAGTTCCTGGTAGGAAGCGCCCTCGGCCATAGCCCTCATTGCCACGGGCTGAACGGTATCGTATGCCTTCTCCCTGGCAAAACCTTTGTCAATCAATGCGTTCATAACCCTCTGAGCAAAGATTACGCCATTGGTGCGGTAGATGTTGGCCTTCATCTGCTCCTCAAATACCACCAGATTCTCCAGGATACCCATCATACGGTTGAGCATATAGTCCAGCAGGATGGTAGCGTCGGGCATAATGATACGCTCGGTTGCCGAGTGGGAGATATCCCTCTCGTGCCAGAGAGCCACATTGTCGTAGGCGGTGACCATATAGCCCCTCAGCACCCTTGCACAGCCGCAGATATTCTCGCTACTGATGGGGTTGCGTTTGTGAGGCATAGCGCTCGAGCCCTTCTGACCCTTACCGAAGGCCTCCTCCACCTCGTGCACCTCGGTGCGCTGGAGGTTGCGGATCTCGAGAGCCATCTGCTCGAGGCTGGCGCCAATCACGGCGAGGGTTGCCATATAGTAGGCGTGCCTGTCGCGCTGAATAACCTGGGTGGAGATATTGGCGCTGTCGATGCCGAGTTTCTCGCACACATAGTCCTGCACAAAGGGAGGAATGTTGGCGAAGTTGCCCACTGCGCCACTAATCTTACCCACCTCTACGCCGCGGGCAGCGGTGCGGAAGCGCTCCAGATTGCGCCTCATCTCCTCATACCAGAGCACCCACTTCAGTCCAAAGGAGGTGATGTCGGCGTGAATGCCGTGAGTACGACCAATGCAGGGGGTGTATTTGAACCTCTGAGCCTGTTTCTTGAGCACCTCCATATACTTAATAAGGTCCTCCTCGATAATCTTATTTGCCTGCAGGAAGAGGTAGCCGTTGGCGGTATCCACCACATCGGTACTCGTAAGACCATAGTGTACCCACTTCCTCTCCTCGCCCAGCGACTCGCTCACCGTGCGGGTGAAGGCCACGATGTCGTGGCGGGTCTGAAGCTCGATCTCCTTGATGCGGTCAATGCTAAAGGAGGCCTTTGCCCAGAGTTTCTCAACATCCTCGGCGGGCACAACGCCCAGCTCTCTCCAAGCCTCGGCTGCCAGAATCTCAACCTTAAGATAGGCATTAAATTTGTTTTCCTCGGTCCAAACCTGACGCATCACTTCGCGTCCATATCTCTCTACCATAACTATTTATTCATTTGATTTAGATAACACTCAATTGTATTCTCCATAAGGCAGCAGCGGGTCATAGGACCACAGCCACCAGGAACGGGGGTGATGACCGAGGCCTTCTCTTTGCACGCCTCGAAATCCACATCGCCACAGAGCTTGCCCGTCTCGGGATCGCGATTAACACCCACATCGATTACCGCAGCGCCCTCGCCCACCATATCGGCAGTCACAAACTTGGGCTTACCAATGGCAACAACCAGGATATCGGCCTCGCGGGCAATCTCGGCAAGATTCTGGGTGCGGCTGTGGCACATAGTGACCGTTGCATTGTGGTCCAGAAGGAGTTTCGATACGGGCAGACCCACGATGTTGCTCCTGCCGATAACCACTGCCCTCTTGCCGGCAATCTCCACACCGGCCCTCTGGAGCAGTTTGATGACACCCTTGGGGGTGCAGGGCAACACACACTCCTGCTTCTGCCACAGAGCGGCCACATTCAGTGGGTGGAAGCCATCCACATCTTTCTCCTTGCTGATGGTTGCGATGATTCGATCCTCGCTAATGTGCTTGGGAAGAGGGAGCTGTACAAGAACGCCATCCACCTCTTTGTCTGCGTTGAGTTCCTCAATGAGTGCTACGAGTTCATCCTCGCTGATGCTCTCATCCTTGCGGATGGTGGTGTTTTTGAATCCCACCTCCAGGGAGTCCTTCGCCTTGCCCGTAACATACGATACGCTTGCGGGGTCATTGCCCACCAGAATCACCACAAGGTGAGGCGCACGGCCATACTGTGCGGTATATTTCACGACATCGGCCGCCATCTCCTTTTTCAGCTCGGCAGCCAAATCTTTGCCACTAATAATCATCTATTTGAACCAATTAATTTAATTCAACACTTTATGTCCAATGTCCCTTCTGTGGAACAGGGCCTCGCACTCAATCTGGTCGATGGCCCTATGAGCCATCTCGCGTGCCTCGGCAAGGTCTGCTCCCCTACCCACCACCATCATAACACGGCCACCTGCAGTCACGAGTTTGCCCTCGCGCTCGGCAGTGCCCATATGATAGATTGTTGCATCCACGCTCTCCGAGCCCTTAATCTCGGCACCCTTACCGTAGCTTCCGGGGTAACCTTTGGATGCAAGCACAACGCCCAGCATAGCCTCCTGGCTCCACTCGGTGGCACAATCCCTGCCATCGATAGCTGCGTCAAAGAGGTTATAGATGTCACTCTCCAAGCGTGGCAGCACAACCTCCGTTTCGGGGTCGCCAAAGCGAGCATTGAACTCAATGACCTTGGGGCCATCGGTAGTCAGAATCAGACCACCGTAGAGAACACCCACAAAGGGCACGCCCTCAGCCACCATAGCCTTAGCCGTAGGCTTCATGATCCTCTCCAGAGCAAACTCCCTAACCTCCTCGGTCACAAAAGGAACGGGGCTATATGCACCCATACCGCCCGTATTGGGGCCCTTGTCGCCATCGTAGGCTCGTTTGTGGTCCTGGGCCATAGCCAGAGGATAGACCTTCTCGCCCGACACAACGCACATAAACGAAAACTCGGGACCATCGAGGAAGTCCTCCACCACAACGCGACCTTTGCCGAAGCTCTCGTCGAGGAGCATATCTTTCAGAGCCTCCTCGGCTTCCTCGTAGCTCTCTGCCACAACTACGCCCTTGCCTGCAGCAAGGCCGTCGTACTTGATAACTGCGGGCAGAGCACGGCCCTTCACATACTCCCAGGCGGGCTCAAACTCCTCAAAAGCCTCATAGCCGGCCGTGGGGATCTCATATTTGGCCATCAGTCGCTTTGCAAACTCTTTGCTACTCTCAATTTGAGCGGCGGCCTTGGTGGGGCCAAAAATCCTCAAGCCCTCCTGCTGAAACCTGTCGGTAATGCCCACAGCAAGTGCTGCCTCAGGGCCCACTACCGTAAGGTCAATCTTCTGCTCCTTGGCAAAGGCTGCAAGAGCCTCGATGTCGCCCACAGCGATGTTTACACACTCCGCCTGACGCGCAATGCCCGCATTGCCGGGGGCGCAATATATCTTCTCTACTTGTGGCGAGCGGGCCAGGGTATCCACAATAGCGTGACACCTACCGCCGCTGCCCACAACTAATACTCTCTTACTCTTCATAGCTACACCATATTAATGTTTGAAGTGGCGCATACCCGTAAAGAGCATTGCAATACCTTTCTCATTTGCCTTCTTGATTGCATCCTCATCGCGGATGCTGCCACCGGGCTGAACGATGGCCACAACGCCATACTTCGAGGCCAACTCCACGGTATCATCAAAGGGCAAAAAGCCGTCCGATGCGAGCACCAAACCCTCGGTAGCGCCTGCAGCCTTAGCCTGATTGAGTGCAATCTCTGCCGAGCCCACACGGTTCATCTGACCTGCGCCCACACCAAGAGTTTTACCATCCTTCACAACCACAATAGCGTTGGACTTCACGTGCTTAACAATCCTCCAGCCGAAGTTCATATCCTCCAACTCCGAGGCCTCGGGCCTGCGCTCCGTAACGCACATCTGCTCGGTAATATCCAGGCAATCCACATCGGCGTCCTGCACCAGCAGACCGCCCGTCACGCCCACATACTGCCTCTGGGGAGCCTTCACTCCGTCCATCTCGACCTCCAGCAGTCGGAGGTTCTTCTTCGACGAGAGTACCTCCAGAGCCTCGGGCTCAAACGAGGGTGCCATAACAATCTCCAGAAATATGGGTTTCATCATCTGTGCAACCTCGGCCGTAAGGGGGCGGTTGATTGCCACGATACCACCGTAGATGCTCACCTTGTCGGCCTCGTATGCCCTCTGCCAAGCCTCGGCAATATCCTTACCAATGCCTGCACCACAGGGGTTCATATGTTTCAGGCCCACAGCAAAGGGCTCGCTAAACTCCCTGACAATCTGAAGGGCTGCGTTTGCATCCTGAATATTGTTGTAGGAGAGCTCCTTGCCACCCAGCTGTTTTGCGTGAGCCACCGAGTAGCTTGCCTTCTCACCCGAGCGGTAGAAGGCAGCATTCTGATGGGGATTCTCGCCGTAGCGAAGGCTCTGCACAGCGTCGAAAGAGAGGAAGAGTTTCTCATCCATACCTGCTGCCTTGCGCATATAGGTTGCAATGT
The DNA here is from genome assembly GCA_017628675.1 of Tidjanibacter sp. Taxonomy (GTDB): domain Bacteria; phylum Bacteroidota; class Bacteroidia; order Bacteroidales; family Rikenellaceae; genus Tidjanibacter. The sequence continues at coordinate 2,662 of JAGBYS010000154.1, read as the reverse complement.
GGCTATCATAGAGAGCTGTGTGGGTGTAAGCCTTGGCGGAGAGCATAAGACGGGTCTCGGGCTTGGTGTTGCCCTCTGCCCTGATTTCCTCCAGCACTTTAGCATAGTCGTTGGGGTCGCAAACCACGCTCACCGAGGCGTAGTTCTTCGCAGCCGAGCGCAACATCGAGGGGCCACCGATGTCGATATTCTCCACAGCCTCCTCCATAGTTACACCCTCCTTGGCGATGGTTGCCTCAAATGGGTAGAGGTTCACGCAGACCATATCGATTGTTTCGATGCCATTCTCGGCCAACTGTGCCATATGGTCCTCCTTGTCACGACGAGCCAGCAGACCGCCGTGCACCTTGGGGTGCAGGGTCTTAACTCTGCCCTCGCAAATCTCGGGGAAGCCCGTCACATCGCTAATGTTGGTAACCTTCAGGCCACTATTTCTCAATGCTGCCAGGGTGCCGCTTGTGGAGATAATCTCCCAGCCCAGACGGCTCAACTCGGTGGCAAACTCCACCACACCTGTCTTATCGCTTACGCTAACTAACGCTCTCATTATTTGTCTAATATCCTATTAATTGTTTCTACATATAGTTTGTGTTCGGCCTTGTGAATCATCTCCTCCAGGGCCTCAATGTCGTCACCCTCATAGGGTACTGCCACCTGGGAGATAATCCTACCACCATCGAGTGTGTTATCAACCTCGTGGATGGTAACGCCATAGACCTTGACGCCATATTCAAAGGCGTCCTTGATGGCGTGCGCACCCTTGAATGCGGGGAGCAGTGCGGGGTGAATATTCACGATGCGGCCGCCATATCGCTCCAGCAGTTCGTCGCCAATAATGCGCATATAGCCCGCCAGACAGACGAGTTCCACCCTGAGAGCATCCATCCTGTCGGCAATCATCCTCTCGAAGTCGCGCTTGGAGGAAAACTCCTTGGGGTTGAACTGAAGGATATCTACACCGTAGCGTGCGGCCCTCTCGAGCACATAAGCACCCGCCTTGTCGCAGACACACAGCACAACCTCCGCATCGCGGATGGCACCACTCTTACATCCGGCAGCAATAGCCTCAAAGTTGGAGCCGCTACCACTGGCAAATACAGCAAGTCGCCTCATACTCTTCGCTACAAAATCTTAACGCCCTCGCCCTCTACGATGCGGCCGATGACCGAAGCTCTCTCGCCACACTCGGTGAGGATCTCGATAACCCTCTCGGCGTCGGCCTCCTTAACGGCCAAAACCATACCTACACCCATATTGAAGATGTTGAACATCTCCCTATGAGGCACTTTACCGTAGTGCTCCAGCAGACGGAAGACGGGAAGAATCTCCCAGCTGCCCTCCTTAACCTCTACGCCCTGGCCCTCGCCAAGGATGCGGGGAATATTCTCATCGAAACCACCACCGGTGATGTGGGCAATGCCGTGAACATCAACCTCTGCGAGCACACGGTGCATCTGTTTGATGTAGATCTTGGTGGGGGTAAGCAGCATCTCGCCAAGGGTCTGATTGCCGGTCAGCTCATATTTCTCGCCAAGTTTAAGATTGTTGTCGCTCACAATCTTCCTCACGAGGCTGAAACCATTGGAGTGGACACCGCTCGAGGCTACGCCAACGAGCACATCGCCCACCGAAACCTTCGAGCAGTCGATGAGTTTGGCCTTCTCCACAGCACCTACCGTGAAGCCTGCAATGTCGTACTCACCCTCGGAGTACATACCGGGCATCTCGGCGGTCTCGCCACCCACAAGCGCACAGCCTGCCTGGCGACAACCCTCTGCCACACCCGAAACGATAGCCTCCACGGTGGCGGGGTTGTTCTTACCCACAGCCACATAGTCGAGGAAGATGAGAGGCTCGGCACCCTGTGCCAGAACATCGTTCACACACATAGCCACTGCATCGATACCGATGGTGTCGTGTTTGTCCATCTCAAAGGCCAACTTCAGTTTTGTACCCACACCGTCGGTGCCACTCACCAACACGGGGTGCTCATAGCCCAGCGAGTCCAGGTCGAACATACCGCCAAAGGAGCCGATATTGCCCATACTACCCTTGCGAGTGGTCGATGCAACGTGATTCTTGATGCGACTAACAACCTCATATCCTGCCTCAAGGTTTACGCCCGAGGCCTCGTAACTTTTTGCCATATATCTAATTTATTATAGGTATATATTCCGTTTAATTTACTTAATCTTTTCGTATCGTTTGTAGCGCGAAGCCTCCTCGTCTACCAGGTAGAGGTCTGTGGGGTACTTGCCGTCGAAGCAGGCCATACACATCTCCTTCCTGCAACCCGAGGCCATAAGCGAGCCGGTGGAGAGGAAAGCCAGCGAGTCGGCCTCAATGTAATCCCTTACCTCCTCTACGCTCTTGTGTGCCGAGATGAGTTCATCCTCGGTGGAGGTATCAACGCCATAGTAGCAGGGGTGAGTCATCGCAGGCGATGCAATTCTCACGTGCACCTCAGTTGCACCAGCCTCCTTCAGATGTCTTACGATGCGTTTTGAGGTGGTACCACGCACGATGGAGTCGTCTACCATTATCACACAAGAGGAACAATTCATACTAGAATCTTGTTTGCTAACTCTTTCGTATACTATCTTGTAAACGACAAGCTCGTTTATTGTGAATACGTTGACTCGCTCAACATTAACACGATGCC
>JAGBYS010000153.1 GCA_017628675.1 Tidjanibacter sp. | reverse complement strand
CTACGCCATCTTCCACAAGGACAAAAAACAAGAGTAACAACAATCCACCTCTAACATAACCCATACTACAATGTCTATTATTGAAGCACTTATTCTGGGCCTCGTACAGGGTCTTACGGAGTATCTTCCCGTGAGCAGTAGCGGCCACCTCCAGATAGCCAAGGAACTGCTTGGCGTAGAACTCACGGACAATATCGCCTTCGATGTCATCCTCCACTTTGCCACCGTGCTGAGCACCCTCGTTGTGCTCTGGCCCGCCGTCAGGAGGGTTGTGGGCGGCTTCTTCAGCTTCCGTAAGGGTCCCGATATGACCTATGCACTGAAGATTATCGCCTCGATGGTGCCCGTGGGCATTGTCGGCTTCCTGCTGAAGGATACATTCAACCAGATGCTCGCCTCGGACTATGTGATGGCCGTTGTGGGAGCGATGTTGCTCCTTACGGCCTCACTGCTGACCTTCGCACACCGCGCCAAACCCCGTCATAAAGAGGAGATCTCGTGGGGCGATGCGATGATCATCGGCACCGCACAGGCCGCCGCCACAATGCCCGGCCTCAGCCGCTCGGGCACTACCATCGCTACGGGTCTTATCCTGGGCAACAAACGCTCGGTGGTTGCCGAGTTCTCGTTCCTGATGGTCATCCTCCCCATCCTCGGCGAGTCGCTCCTGGATCTGCTGAGTGGCGATTTGGCATCCATCGGTGTGGGCCTCGTGCCTCTTGCCGTGGGCTTTGTGACCGCCTTTGTTTCGGGCTGCCTGGCGTGCAAATTTATGCTCCGCATTGTCAATAACGGCCGCCTTATCTGGTTTGCCCTCTACTGCCTTGTGGTGGGCCTCATCTCGATTGGTAGCTACATATTCTAACCTGCGATGCGTCAACCCATTACACACTCTATGCCCTTCCCCGAGGGGGTTGTGGCTGTGGTAGATAAACCACTGACCTGGACCAGCAGCGATGTGGTCCGCAAACTCAAGTACCTGCTGCGCAAGCTCGGCTACCCGAAGATTAAGATTGGCCACGCCGGCACGCTCGACCCTCTGGCCACAGGCGTTCTGCTGGTCTGCATAGGCAAGGCCACCAAGCGTGTGGAGGAGCTGCAGGCGGGCGAGAAGGAGTATGTGGCCGATGTGATTCTCGGAGCCACCACCCCGAGTGGCGACCTGGAGCACCCCATAGATGCCACCTACCCCACCGACCACATAACACGTGAAAAGATTGAGGAGGCACTCCGCTCACTCGAGGGCGAGAGGTTCCAGACACCACCCGTCTACTCGGCCAAGATGATCGACGGCAAGAGGGCCTACGAGTATGCCCGTGAGGGCGAGGAGGTGCAGATGCGCAAGGCACTCATAAACATCTTCGAGATGGAGATTCTGGAGCTGGCAATGCCCCTTCTGCGAATAAGAGTTCGCTGCAGCAAGGGTACCTACATCCGCTCGCTGGCCATTGAGATTGGCGAGGCACTCTCGAGCGGTGCCCACCTTGCAGCCCTGCGCCGCACCCGCAGTGGCGACAACCTCGTGGAGGATGCCTGGCCCCTGGAGGAGCTCATCGCCGCAATGACCCCACCTGCGGAGTAGTGCGCCCCGAAGAAAAAAATCTATCCATCTGAAACAAAATTTGTTTTCATCCGTAATATACTTGTTAGGCACTTGCGAAATGGCCCAACAAAGCAGATGAAATATTGACACAATAGATACTAAATTCACAAGTATGAAGTTATCACAGTACAATTACAACGTCTCACCCGAGCTTCTTGCCCAGTACCCCGTGGAGCACCGCGACGACTCGCGTATGCTGGTCCTCCACCGCAAAACCGGCGAGATCGAGCACAAATTCTTCAAGGATATCATCAACTACTTCGAGGAGGAGGATGTCTTCATCCTCAATAATACCAAGGTGTTCCCCG
>JAGBYS010000018.1 GCA_017628675.1 Tidjanibacter sp. | reverse complement strand
GAGCCACTTGGGGCGTTTGGCGGGGAAGCGGGGTGTGATGCGTCCGCCCGCAGCCACAATGTGGGGGTGGGTGTCGAGGAAGTCGAAGTACTCCCTCAAAAGTTCGGGGCAGGCCGACTCGTCGTCGTCAATGATGACGATATACTCGCCCGTAGACTCATCTATGCCCCTATTGCGTGCCCACGAAAGTCCCTGTGTAGGCTCGTTTACAAGCCTCATCCTTATCTCGGGGTGGGCGGCCATAAACTCCTCCACAATCTGCTGGGTGGCGTCTGTGGAGTTGTTGTTCACGATGACCACATCCCAGAGCTCCTTGTCGAGGGTCTGGTAGGTGAGCGACTCGAGCATTACGGGCAGCGAGTCGGCTCCATTGTAGGTGGCAACAATCAGCGAGAGTGTCGACATAGTGTTGTGGCTTTTAGTGTTTTATCAAAAAAACGGGAGTGTCTTCACTACTTCACAAAGAGGCCCTCGATGTCGCTCCACACGCAGTCGTTACCCTTGGCGGCATTGATGCCGAGGATGTGGGCGATGATGAGGTGGTCGTTGAGGTTCTGGAACACCTTGTCGTGAACATAGCCCTTCTTGAAGGCGGGACCGCAGGCGTAGAAGGCGATCTGCATATCGGGATGGAAGGGGTCGAAGCCGTGGGTCGAGGCCTTAGCTTTGGGGCGGCCCCAGTTGTCCTCCTCGTGGTAGACAACCTTCCAGCCGGTCTCGGCCAGCAGCACGATGGGCTGAATACGGTCGGTGTAGGTGCCGTAGTGGTACTTGGCGGGCACCTCCTCACGGAGCCATACACGGTAGTGGCCCTCCTGCTCGTGGGCTTTGAGTGTGGCATAGACCTCGGCGATATCCTCGTCGGCGGGCTCCAAGGTGAGGGGGTTGGAGTTGTAGCAATACTTGGCCTTGCCGGGGATGAGGTCATAGACATTGTAGTATTTCTCGGGGTTCATCTCGGTCATACCGTGGTCGCCGGTGAAGATGAAGTTGATCTTGTCATAGACGGGCGACTTGCGCACCTCACGCATAAAGTAGGCCAGCACGGCGTCGATGTCCTCCACAACCTTGCGAGTCTCCTCCGAGGTGGGGCTGTAGCGGTGCTCCACAGCGTCGGGCTCGTCGAAGTACCACATCGTCAGGTTGGGAATCTCCTCCACATTGGGGTTGCAGAGGGCTGCCAACACCGAGTCGGCCAGCTCCTTGCGAGTGCGCGAGGAGTCGTAGATGAGGTATTTGGTGGGGAACTTACCCTTGTAGGGTGCCTCCACACCCACCCAGGTGTAGACGTGGGCTGTCTGGCCCTGACGCTCCACGGTGTTCCAGATGGGCTCGCCCTTGTAGAAGTCGGGATTTACGCGTGCCTCATCATTGCCGATGGAGTAGGAGAGCCCCATTTTCTTGTCATAGAAACTGTTGTTGACGATGCCGTGGTGGTCGGGGTGCAGACCTGTGGCCATAGCGTAGTGGTTGGGGAAGGTGTTGCTGGGGAAGCAGGGCGCAACCTTGGAGTAGACGCCCACCGAGGCTATGGAGTCCAAAGTGGGGGTGTCGTAGAACTCGCCCAGATCGTGCCTGTAGGCATCCATCGAGAGGATTACCACATACTTGTCTTCTTTGGTGTTGGGTTTCGACTCGCTGCTGCCACAAGCAACCAAAAGTGCCGCCAGAAGGGGGGCAACCAAAATAAACCATCTTTTCATAGTAGGAATTCTTATGTTTGATATCTGATTATTCTTCTACAAATATAGGAATTTTTTGTATATTTGTGGATGTTTAGCAGAGTAAATTAACCAAAAACCAAGATACAATGACGCTTATTAAATCCATTTCCGGTATTCGTGGCACCATTGGTGGCGCGATGGGCGACAATCTCACCCCCATTGACATCGTGAAGTTCGTAACCGCCTATGTGCGCTTTTTGGGCCAGCAGGCACCCGGGAAGAGGCTCCGAGTTGTCGTGGGCAGGGATGCAAGGCTCTCGGGCGAAATGGTTGAGAATGTGGTGATTGGTACCCTGCTGGGCTGCGGTGTGGATGTCATCTCCATTGGTCTTTGCACCACCCCGGGTACTGAGATGGCCGTAACTTCGCGCAAGGCCGATGGCGGTCTGATCCTGACAGCCTCCCATAACCCCAAGCAGTGGAATGCGCTCAAGATGCTCAACCATAAGGGCGAATTTCTGGGTGACGCCGAGGGCAAACAGGTGCTTGCCTGGGCCGAGGACTCCTCGTGGCACTACCCCGAGATTGACCATATTGGAAAGGTTATTGAGCGTTGCAACTTCGACCAGGAGCATATCGACAAAGTGTTGGCCCTCAAGGATGTGAACCTTGAGGCTATACGCCAGCGTAAGTTCAAGGTGGTGGTTGATGCGGTTAACTCCGTTGGCGGCACCGTCATCCCCTCGCTGCTCGAGCAGATGGGTGTGGAGGTCGTAAGGCTCAACTGCGAGCCCACGGGTAACTTCGCACACAACCCCGAGCCCATACCCGAGAACCTCACGGAGATTTGTTCGGTGGTGGTGCGCGAGAAGGCCGACCTGGGCATTGTCGTGGATCCCGATGTGGATCGCCTGGCGCTTGTCTGCCAGACGGGCGAGATGTTTGGCGAGGAGTATACGCTGGTGGCTTGTGCCGACTATATCCTCTCGCGTCGTGGCGGTGGCAACACCGTGTCGAATCTCTCCTCCACCAGAGCGCTGCGTGAGGTTACCGAGCGCTACGGCGGCAGTTATGCGGCCTCGGCTGTGGGCGAGGTCAATGTTGTGACCAAGATGAAAGAGGTGGGTGCAGTGATTGGTGGTGAGGGAAATGGCGGCGTCATCTTCCCCGAGCTCCACTACGGCCGTGACGCACTTGTGGGTGTGGCTCTGTTCCTCTCGCTGCTTGCCGAGAAGGGTTGTACGATGAGCGAGTTGAAGGCCACCTACCCCCAGTTCCAGATATCCAAGAACAAGATTCAACTCACCCCCGATATAGATGTCG